>JAEZCJ010000041.1 GCA_023433615.1 Bacillota bacterium
ACAGCAACAGAAACAATGACAACGCTTACGAAACGTAGGAAGCTGAGCTTGAACAGTCCCAGCATCGCGGGCTATATCTTCATATCGCCATGGCTGATCGGACTATTGCTCCTTACGGTATGGCCGATCGGACAGTCGCTCTACCTATCGTTCACCGAGTATTCGCTGCTCAGCGAGCCCGTGTGGATCGGAGCGGAGAACTACGCTAAGATCTTTAGCGGCAACGATACGGTATTCGAGAAGTCGCTCAAGGTCACCTTCACGTTCGTCTTATTCGCAGTACCGCTTCGGTTATTCTTCTCGCTCATGGTAGCGATGGCGCTGAACAAGAGCCTTCGCGGCATGAATATCTACCGTACGATGTTCTACTTCCCGTCGCTGATCGGCGGCAGTATCGCGGTAGCGGCGCTGTGGCGCAACATGTTCGGCTCCGAGGGCTACATCAACTACATTCTCGGCTGGTTCGGCATTGAAGGCAGCGGCTGGATCTCGAATCCGGACACGGCGCTCGCCACGCTCGTGCTGCTGAACACTTGGCAGTTCGGCTCGACGATGGTTATCTTCTTGGCAGGCTTGAAGCAGATTCCGCAGGAATTGTATGAATCCGCTTCCGTGGACGGCGCGAACCCGATTCGCAAGTTCTTCCACATCACGCTTCCGATGCTCTCGCCGGTCATGTTCTTCAACCTGGTGCTTACCGTCATCGGTTCGTTCCAGATGTTCACTTCCGCCTTCATCATTACGAAGGGCGGTCCGGTACAGTCGACTTACATGTATGCGATGTTCCTCTACGAGAAGGCGTTCAAGCATTATCAGATGGGATATGCGTCCGCGCTTGCATGGATATTGCTGGCGATCGTGGCCATCTTGACCGCGATTAACTTCGCTGCCTCCCGTTATTGGGTATTCTATGAGACAGAAGGGGGCGACGCCAAATGAGCACGAATACGATAACGGCTGAACTTCGCCCGTCCAAAGTTCTGAACCACCTGTTCTTGGCGGCATTCTCCCTGGTCATGATCTACCCGGTTATCTGGTGGATCGGCGCTTCGCTCAAGAAGACCTCGGAGCTCAGCAGTCCGGGCATCTGGCCGGCGACTCCGATGTGGGAGAACTACGTGAACGGCTGGAACTTCTCGTCGGAATACACCTTCGCGCATTTCTTCGGCAACACGCTCTTGATGGAAGTCGGCAACGTCGTCGGCGGGGTTATAACCGCAGCGATCGTCGCCTTCGGCTTCGGTCGGCTGAACTTCCCGCTTAAAGGGATGTGGTTCTCCATCCTGATGCTGACCCTGATGCTCCCGGGACAAGTTACGGTCGTCCCCCAATATATTCTGTTCAATAATTTCGGCTTCGTCGATAGCTATGTTCCGCTCGTCCTGCCGCATTTCTTCGGCGGAGGTGCATTCTTCATCTTCCTGCTGGTACAATTCATTCGGGGTATTCCCCGCGACTTGGACGAAGCGGCGAAGATCGACGGCGCATCGATTTACGGGATCTTCGGACGAATCATCCTGCCGCTTATCAAGCCGGCGCTTGTAACGGTTGCGCTCTTCACCTTCTTGTGGAGCTGGGATGACTTCTTCGCTCAGGTGTTATACTTGAGCTCGGTAGAGAACTTCACTGTCGGCCTTGCGCTCAGGATGTTCATCGACCAATTCGAAGTGCAATGGGGTCAATTGCTGGCAATGTCGCTTCTCTCGGTATTGCCGTCCGCAATCATATTCTTCCTCGCGCAAAAACATTTCGTCGAGGGGATCGCAACAACGGGTCTTAAAGGGTAGGTTCTATTAAGAAGCGCCGAAAGGGGAAACAGAAATGAAACGTCATTGGTCCAAAAGTTTGACAATCCTCCTCATGGCTGTGCTGCTCGTCGTCACCGCGTGCAGCAGCAACAACGGTAAAGGAAACAATGCCAATGAACCCGCCGCGAACAACACGTCCGGCACGAATGCGAACGCAGGCAATAGCGGAGAAAAGCCTGCCAGCAATGAACCGGCTGAGCTGGGCATCACATGGTGGGGGCCGGACGCTCGTCATGAAGCGACGCTTGCGGCAACCGAAATTTATACGAAGCAGAACCCGCATATTACCTTCAAGCCGGAATACATGGCTTGGGATGCATTCTGGCAGAAGCTGCCGACGCTTGCGGCATCCAAATCCGTACCTGACGTTCTGCAGATGGACGCAGCGTACATTCAGGATTATGTGTCCCGCGGCGTAATGGCCGATCTGTCCGACGTCGACCTGTCCGGTATCGTGCCGGATAACGTGCTCGAGAACGTGAAGATCGACGGCAAGCTGTACGGCATCCCGCTGAGCCATAACGCACAGGGCGTCGCTTATAACAAAGCAGACCTCGAAGCGGCCGGCATTCCGCTGCCGAAGGCAGGCTGGACGTGGGAAGAGTACTTCCAATGGGGTCGCGACGCCAAGGCGAAACTTCCTGCGAATGTGTATGCGATCGGCGATTCGGCCAGCGCTTGGGATTGGTTCCAATGGTACCAAGCTTCCCAAGGCAAAGGCGCGATCATGGCCGACGGCGGCAAGACGTTCAACCTGGACAAAGACGCGTTCATGGCTTACCACAATGAATTGTCCGCGCTGCGTGCCGAGAAGGTCATTCCTCCGGCTGACGTAACGCTGGCATTCCTGGAGAACGACCCGCAAGCCGACCCGATGGCTTCCGGCAAAGTAATGACGCGCGGCGCGACGGTTGGTTCCGTATCCGCACTCGAGCAACTGATGCCGGGCAAGGTGGACGTAGTGAACGTGCCAGTCGGTCCGTCCGGCGGCGGCTGGGCACAATCGACGATCTTCTTGGGCGTAAGCAACGATTCCAAGAACATCGAGGAAGCGAAGAAATTCGTGAAATGGTTCATTACGGATACGGAAGCAGGCAAGACGCTCGGCCTGACACGCGGTATTCCGATCAATGAGACGATCTATAAAGAGCTCGAGCCGAATCTGGAGCCGAAGGATAAGATCGGTAAAGCATTGGCGGACGTTGCAGGTCCTTACGCAATGCCGTTCTATGCTGCTGGCGCAGGTTACTCGGAGTGGATCGACTTCTACAAAGCGACGATGGAAGCCGTCATGTTCGGTCAAAAATCCGTCGAAGACGCGTATGAAGAAATCAATAAGCTTGGCCAAGACATCGCTGCGAAGCAGCAATAAGGCGCAGAAGCCGTCAAGTATATAGGCCGTCCGGCTTCCAAGCAGGGCGGCCTCTTGATTCACAATCAGAGGAGGAGACTAGCATGAAGCTCGCAGAATTTTTCTCGTTACAACCGAATCAATTGTGGAAGCTCGCCAAGCAGATGGGGGTCGATTACGCAGTCGGCGGATTGCCTTGGGATCAGAAGGATCCGTGGGACCTTATGCCGCTCATCCATATGAAGCAGCGGTATGCGGACTATGGCTTGGACTTGCTGGTGATCGAGTCGATGCCGCCTTCGAATAACATCAAGCTGGGAACCGAAGGCCGCGACGAGGAGATCGAAGTGTTCAAGCGGTTCATTCAGAATATGGGGCAGGCCGGCATTCCGGTGCTCTGCTACAACTTCATGGCCCAGTTCAACTGGTTCCGGACTTCGACGACGACGCATACCCGCGGCGGCGCGCTAGTGTCGAGCTACGATCACGCGCTGATGGAAGGCGCACCGCTCACGGAAGCCGGAGTCGTCAGCGAGGACCAGCTATGGGAGAATCTGAAGTACTTCCTCAAGGCGATCGTCCCTGTCGCCGAGCAGGCGAAGGTGAAGCTCGCGCTTCACCCGGATGATCCGCCGATCACGCCGATCCGCGGCGTATCGCGCATCCTGCGCAGTGCCGACGCGCTGCAGCAAGCGATCGATCTCGTCCCGAGCGAATACAGCGGGATCACGATGTGCCAAGGGACGCTGGCGACAGCCGGCGAGGATATTCCGGCTACCATCCGCCGATTCGCCAAGCAGGGCAAGCTGAACTTCGTGCATTTCCGCGATGTGAAAGGGACGCCGGAAAAGTTCGAGGAGACTTTCCACGACGACGGCAAGACCGACATGTATGCGGCCATGCGTACGTATTACGAGGTGGGCTTCGACGGACCGGCAAGACCTGACCATGTGCCTACGATGGAAGGCGAGGACAACAAGAATCCAGGATACGAGCTTCTCGGGCGCCTGTTCGGCGTCGGTTATATCAAGGGCTTGATGGAAGCCGCGCAGCAATAAGCGCAGCGAACTTGGCGTAATGCTTTGCATCGCTTACACCAGAACCAAGCAGAAGGACAGGAACCCGTTAAGCCTTGCGCTTACGGGTTCTTTGTATGCTCTTATGGCGCAATAGTGTGGAATACTACAACCATAATTGATCAAACAGCCGTTTTCGCCGGAGTAGATGCATTTCCTACCACTATTATTAGGAAAACGACTGGACTATTCATATTCCCCGGAATAGTGGTACATATATCCACTGATTCCTGTTGCGAGTGGGACCAAGTCCGAAATAGATGTAGGAATTCCCACTATGCCGTTCGATTTGTCGTGTTTGACCGGAATCTGGCAGTAGTGGGAGGTTCCGGCGAGAATTCGCTTTGCAGCGGTATCCCTGACGGTTCTTCTCGTAGAATTTCCTATTATAATAGAAGATATTTTTCGGCTGCGGTCTAATCCTGCATACTCCGCATCTTCTGGTTGCCGATGGAGTCGACGTATTGCGCCTTGATCGATTGCAGCGATTGCGGCATGATTTTGCCTCCGGCGAACTGATGCTTCACCAGGATGTTGAACGGCTCGACCCACGGCGTGAGCGAGCTGCCGCCCCATGCCTCCTTGGCATATTCGGTCATCTCGTTCACGAAGTCCATGTTCGCCGAGACGTGCACCTCTTGCACGCGCGGCGCCAGTCCGCGAATGCGGGACGCGATCCGCTGCTTGAGCTCCGGCGACAGCATGTTATGATCATTGACGGTATAGTACGAGTTGTAGGGGGTTGCCAGCTGCCGATTGTTCCAGTAGGGACTTCCTGTATCGTTATCGTACACGCCTTCTCCCATGCCCCCGTTATTCTGTTCCTTCATGTAGCCGCCGCCTCTCGTCTTCGTGCCGACGGCCGTCCAATCGAGCATCAGTGCGACATACGCATTCTTCTCCGTCAGGAATACCAGACCGGAGCTGACGCCGTTCAGGCCGGACACTTCATTCGTAAGCATGCTGCTGTATTCAACCCATTGATTGTCATGCTGGTTCGGATTGCCGGTCGTGGAACCGTAATTCCGGCTGCCCAGCATCTTGGGGTCATTCGACTGCCTTGCCCCGTAGTCGTAGTCGCTGTCTTGCACCTTGCGCTCATAAGAGGCGCAGCCGGATGCCATGACGGCGACGATCGCGATCAGCACCAAGGAACGAATCATCGATGTCTTGCGTACCATGCGGATTTCCTCCATTTCGTCTGCTTGCCGCTTACGATTAGCTTGAGCCTGCGGAACGGAAATATGCACGTCAGATCCCCTCATACATAAATCTCCATCGAACAGTCGAGAATGTATACATGAGGATAGCGGGATATTGTGTCCGCCAAGGTATCAAAAATGGTAGTATATGTAAAGTTTTACGGGTGCAAGAAGGGGATCGCGAGAGCCGCAAAAGCCTTGTAAACACTGAATTTGACGGCTTTGAGAACAATTTGTGAACTCTCTGTGGAACATTGACAAATAGGGACTGCAACTTTATATTTAATAAAGTGATCGAGA
>JAEZCJ010000082.1 GCA_023433615.1 Bacillota bacterium
ACCGATCTGTCCGGCGGCCATCTGGAGACGCTGACCCGATGCTCGCTGCCTCCGGAAGCCGTTCCGCGCATTGCGGCTACCCGCGACACGCTGGTCGTCATGCTGACCGGAGCGGGCGGCGGGCTGCGGGCATTGGCCACGGATCAGGCACAGATCAGGTGGGAATTGGATGCATGGGACGGCGAGCCGCTCCGCGGTCTGGCCCTTGCAACCGCAGCGGATGACAGTCTGCTCGTGCTGGCGGCAGGCAATGGCGGCGAAGCGTCGCTTCGCTTGCTCCGCGTGCAGCCGGATGGATCGCCTGCAGGCGAGATTGCGTTCGAGCTGCCCGATTCGGAACATGGCACGCATCTCGATCCGGCACGATTCGAGCTGACCGCGGGAACGGATGATGACGGTTGGCTGCTCGATCGCGAATCGCAGCGCATCGCGCGCATCGCGTTCGATGCCGGAACGGTGGCATGGCTCCCTCGGCTGCCTGCTTCCGAACCGGTTGCGGCGATCGCACCCGGCAGCGCAGGCACGCGGTCGATGTGGGGGCTCGCAATTGCCTTGGACGGTCTCTCGCAGTATACCCTTGTTCGCATCGACCACAATGGGACGATCGTGGAACGGGGACATACCGGCAACGCGATCGGCGAGCGGCTGATCGCCGATCGCAACAGCCTCTACCTCTGGGATCCGAAGGAGCAGGACATGCATACGCTGCGTCCTGTCGCGGAGACGGCCGTCTGGAAGCCGTTCGGGCGAAGGATGGGCGTCTGGATCAGCGATGCGCTGGACAGCGGCACGAGCGAGACGGTCTGGCACAGAATCGTGCTGGACGCACGGCAGAACAACGATACGCAGGTCGTGATACGCTATTATGCATCCGATTCCCTGGAGGTTCAGCTAGGCCCGGCATGGGTGCACTTGAACGAATATATCGCGGCTGCCGGCAATGCGCCGAGAACGAAGCTTGACGCGCTGTCCGAGCTATGGTCGGAGCCGCTTCGCGATCCCGAAGACGCCTTGCTGCTCCATGCGAAGGGACGGTACCTCTGGCTGTATATCGAACTGGTCGGTTCCGAACGGCATGCGCCCGTCATCCGCACGCTGGAGGTCCATTTTCCCAGGCAATCGTTCTTGGAGTATCTGCCGTCCATCTATCAGCGCGATGAATCGACGAAGGATTTTCTCGAACGGTATCTCAGCCTATTCCAATCGGCGCTCGATCAGACGGACCGGCGCATCGCCGAGGCTGCGCGCACCTTCGACACGGACAGCGCGTCAGGGCCGTCGCTGAGCTGGCTGCTGGGATGGCTCGGCATCGAGGCGAAGGACTTTTGGACGGAGGCGCAGCTTCACGAGCTGCTGCGAAAGGCGCCGCTGCTCTACAGCTTGCGGGGAACGAAGCGGGCGATGGAGGAACTGATCGCGATCTACACCGGCGAGAAGCCGATCATTCTGGAATACGAGCAGGTTAAACCGCTTAAGGAGAATGCCGAGCTTGGCGAAGTAGCCGAGCGGTTGTACGCCGCCGAGCCGCACGTCTTCAACGTGCTCGTCAAGGCCGAGCATGCCGACACCGAGAAGAAGCGAATTACGTTGCAGCAGCTGATCGATTCCTTCAAGCCGACTTTCGCGACCTGCAAGCTCATCGTGCTTCAGCCTTGGGTGTACATGGATCTGCATTCCTATCTCGGCGTGAATACCGTCTTGTCGGAACCTACCTTGCTTACGCTGGACGGGCGATCATCGATGCCGCATCACACGATTACGATCGATGTGGAGCAAGACAATCGAATGGACCAACATACGAGACTCGGTATCGATTCTCGTCTGGAATAACGAGCAAAGAGGGGAAGATGAAGATGAACCGATCGAGGTATATCCCGTTTGAACGCAATCGGTATTTTTATGGCAAGCTGCTAACCGTGCGCGATTTTATGACCGAGCAGACCTATGTCTCCGACAAGCGCAGACTGATGAATCGATTACTGTTCGGCAGCGGCGTCGTATCCGGCTTGCAGGTCGTGGCGGTCGACGACAAATCCGTATCCGTCGAGACAGGGGCAGCCTTGGACCAATTGGGCAGAGAAATCGTCGTGCCGTCGCCGGTGACGATGAAGCTGTCTAACTTGGACGGGTTCACGAATAACGAATACGCGAAAAATGTCTACCTATGCATCGCGTATGACGAGAAGGGCAAAGAGCCGGTTCATACCGTGGCAGGCGCACTCGGCAGAGACGACGAGGTCAGCGAGCACAACCGCATCCTAGAGAGCTACAAGCTCTTCATTCGCGAGCAGCCGCCGGCACCTGCGCAGCTGGAGTATGACCACCTGATCGAGGATACGGCGATCTGGTACAGCGATGCCCAGGTGCGCATCCTTCAGACGGTACCTCGTTATGTGGTGCCGGGTCAGCTGTTCGAGCTGCGCCTGACGGTCGAGAAGACGCTGCAGACGCCGCATGTCGAGTTCGAATACATACCGGCATGGCTGCATGCGGAAGCGCAGGACGAGCTTCCGAACGGCCGCATCCAATTCTCGGAGCCGACCGACGGCGGACAGACCTCGTACACGAAGACCTTCCGATTGCGGGCAATGCCGCTGCCTCCGGGCGAAGCGAAATTATCGAGCGTCGTGCAAGCTGCGGCGGACTCTGCCCGGCTAGTGATCGGAGATAAGCTGATTCATGAGCTGTCGGCGGTCAAGCAGACGGTCGAGATTAGCGAGGAGCCCGCGGAGCAGCGCGTCATGCAGGCCTTCTATGCCCGCTCGCTCGATCGTGCGATCGAGTCCCCGTCCGACCCTTGCGTCTACTTAGCGAAGCTCAGCCTGCTGCAGATGGGTGCAACTTACGTCATCGACAGCGTCGAGCCTGTGCCGTTCCAAGATTATGTCGTCAATGCCAGCCTGCTCTATAGACTGATGGCTGCGCGGGACAGCTCCATGTTCGATGGCTTGCACGGCGCTGCTGCTGCCGCTCAGCCTGCAAGCGCCGCGGCCATTCAGCCGACTGCCGCGTTCCCGGATATTAAGGACGAATTCCTCGCGCTCATGGAAGATGAAGAGACGCAAGAGGAAGAGCAGTCCGCTACCGGAATCGTCGAGCTATCCATTCTTCCCCAGGTGAAAAAGAAGTGGTATCAGCGGCGCGTACGGAATTTCTATTCGGAGGAGATCGAGCACGGGCTCGGGTCCGGGGCCATGTTCATTACGGCGGGGCTGTCCGATGAACGGGAGGAGAGCGAGGTCGCGCTTCCGGAGCTATGGAATCGGAGCGACGCAGTCTATTACGGGCCGCAGAACATATTCGCGAAGAGCGAATATGCCTCCGACCTGCCGCAGATCTCGATCGGTCTCATTCATTATCCGAAGAAGGGAACGTTCCGGATCGGCGTGCGCGTGCTGCAGAAGACCGACCGCACGAGGCTGCGCATTCGGTGGTTGGCGGTCAAAGCGATGGCTGATCGGGATGCGGAGGCCAAAGAGCAATTGAACCCGCTTGAAGCATCCATGCTGGAAGCGGCGGCCGCAAAGGAGTAATTCCCCAACCTGTCCGAGTGAATAGTGTAAAATAGTACAATTAATCTTCTATGTAGGCTGAATTACAACAAATTAGTGTATTATTGTACATCTATTTCGGTCGGAATTGTTCATTATGGGGAAATGGTCCGAATTAATGGTAGGAAATGAACTTATTTCTTTATGATGGGCGAATTTGGGAAGTACAGCGGTACTTTTTATACACTGCATGCCTAGCCAGGCGGAAGCGAATAGCATTTGATCCGGCAATAGGCGAAAAAAAAGCTGGGATAGCGGATGCTATCCCAGCTTCTGTATGGTTGCCGCTATCGGCTCGTCCTCGTCGTTCAGCGTGATGTCGTATCGTTCATCGTTCCATTCGAAAATCCGCAGCCGGCCGTCCTCGTAGGTGAGGACTTCCGGCTCTTCGCTGTCGCTGAGCTTGGCCAGTTGGCCGTACAGGCGAGCGAGCGCCGGCGATTCGGTTAACAGAACCTCTTGCACGGCTGCTTCGCCGGAGCCCGTCTCGTCCAGCTCGGCGATAAAGGTGAGGCGAAGCTCCTGGTATCGGAGCCGGATTGCGGAAGCGATGCCTGCGCCTGTCTCGGCCGTCAGATCTGCATCTGCGCCAGCTTCATCGGCTGCTTCGGTCGCGGGCACGGCATCGTCAGGCGACAAAGCTGCTCCGCCGTCCGGCGTTAGATCCAGCACGTCGACGCCGCTCGGCTTGCCCAGCAGCGCTTCCAACGCAACGGGCGACATGCCGAGGAAGGAAGCGAATGCGGGCTCGCCGTCGATAAACGCTCCGTGATACAGACGCGTACTGCCATCGTGATACCAAGTCCCCGTTCCGCGGAGCAGGCCGTTCACGTACCGGCCGGCGTATTCCAGCACGCCAAGCTCGTTATACAGCTCGCCGTCGCCATGGTAGCTGCCGCTCAGGAAGCCGCCTGCGTAGGCTACGCTGCCGTTCTCGCGGTAGAGCGTGCCCATCCCGCTGTATTGATTCGACAGGAAGCCGCCTTGGTAGCGGACCGAGCCGCTCTCGTAATAGGCGACGCCTTCGCCCGAAGGCGAGCCGTTGCTGAACGCTCCTTCATACTGGACGATGCCATTCGGGTAGAGGAGCTTGCCGGCACCGTTATACTTGCCGGCCAAGAACTGCCCTTGATAGCGAATGTTGCCGCCGGCATCGTATTCGGTTCCTTCGCCGGCGTATGCGCCGTTCGCAAAGCCTCCTTCGTAGAGGAGGATTCCGTCCGCAGAGAAGGCTTGTCCCTGTCCGCTCGGCACGCCGGCCTTCCACTCGCCCTGATAGCGGATCGTGCCGTCTGCGGCGTATCGAATGCCTTGGCCCTCGTACTTGCCGGAGAGCAGGCCGCCTGTATAGACCAGCTTGCCGGATTCATCATACTGGCTGCCTTGAACAAGCACGCCTTGCTCGAACGTGCCTTGCTCCAGCAGCGTCCCGTCCGGTCGGAAGCGCTTGCCTTCCCCTTGATAGAGTCCGTCTACCAGCGCGCCCTCGTACTGCAACGTGCCGTCCTCGGCATACAGCTTGCCCTGGCCTTCGTATTGGCCGTCCACCAGCGCGCCTTCGAATAACAAAGCGCCGTCCGCATTGAGCATCTTCGCTTCACCGGTATACGGAGTGGCTGGACTGCCGTCCGCGCTGACCGTAATCGCCGGCTTGCGGTTCAACAGCTTATTGATGAACTTCGGCGGCTTAATGAAGACGAAGAAGTAGCAGACAAGGATAATGATGACGACGATGACGATGAGCTTCTTCGAGACGTAGTAGTTGCCGAAGCGGACATAGCTGGCCTTCGTGATCTCCTTCTGGCCGAGAATCTCTTTGAACTTCCGCTTAATCCACTTCGCAAGAAGCTTAGGCCAGTTCTTCGCCCGCTTGAGAGGCATGATCACTTTACGCAGGATCGGCGTAATGAACGGTTTAACGATTTTCTCAATCACCAGGCTCGACTCCTTCGGCTACCGGATGAACGCGTGCAGGTCCGTCGACGGCACAGGTCATGGGACCTGAATCGTCACTTGGCCCGGGTTGACAATCTGAATGACGCCTCCCCAGCTGCACATGCACTTGGAGGTGTTATTCAGCGCAGGCATGTTCGCCACCATGACGGTCGGCGAGCCCGGCACCCAAGGCGCGGCGGTAACCGGCATGCAGGGCATCGGCGTAAGCGCTCCGAGCGCGGCGGCGGTTGCGGCTGCGACGGTAGGGTTAGCCAATGAGTTGCACATGCCGAAAGGCGGGATATTGACGATCGGTTTATTGTCCATGATATTGGCTATCGGCATCGCAGTCATGACCCGATTGACCGGCAGGACCATCAGACTGGAAGGCGCGGCGCCGAAGCTGCATTGCAGCGTGGCTCCCCCGCATACGAGCTGCCCCATTCTATCACCTGCATTCGACATTGTTAGGAATGCTATCGGATCGTTCATTCACGATATTCCTTAATTCTACTATTAACGACGAGGTTCAGCAATAAATATAAGGGGATAAACACAAAGTGCTAGATTTATAGTACTATAATAACTAGCAGATACGCCCAGGAAGAGGTTGGCAGATGAAAGCAGTCTCGTTACGAGCGCTGAGCTTGACGGTAGCGATATGGCTCGGCATGGTCGGAACCGGTACTAGCGCCGGCTTGCTGCAGGCGGCGAATGCCGAGCCGGCGGAGTTGCCTGCAGAGATCGAGGCTTGGATCGCATATGTCTATACCGGCGAACGTGAACGGTCATGGTCCGCCTATGCATCCGTCGCAGCCGGACAACGTCAACAAGCCGACGCCCTGCAGAAATTCGGGATGTCCGGCGCAGAGACTGCCGAGCAGCTTACGGCCCTGCAGCAGCAGGCCGAGGCGCGCAGGTTGGAGCAGCAGTCACTGATGGAGGCTGCGTATGAAGCGATAGCGCAGCATCGCGATTGGGTCGTGAGCGGCGAAGAGCGGGCGCCTGCAGCGGGGGGGATTGACGATGCGGGCTTGAAGGCTGCTTTGCAGAAAGTAGAGAAGGCCGGCCGCAATGCGAGAGCGGCCGAGCTGCTACTGAAAGCAGGTTCGATGAATGCGCTTCAATACATGGCCGCGCATGATGCGTACGTTCAGGCTAGCTTGCAAGCGTCGGCAGCCAGAGAGACGTACGTTCGCGCAATGATCGACGCGTACCATGCGAGCAGCGAGCAGCCGATCGGCTTGCACGATTTGCTGACTGCGTTGGCACGGGCTCCGGAGGCCTCTCTGATCGAGGGCTGGATGCGTGCCGCTCAGCGATATGCCGCATCGGCTTACGGGACGATTACCGGCAGCGGCGCGAACGCGGCATCGATGCCTGCCAAGACAGCTGGGCCAGACGGCAAGCTTGTCCCGCTGCTGCCCCATACGTCAATCGCGCTAATGGGGGGCCCGGTTCGAATATCCGCCGCGGCGCCGCCAATCCAGACGGCCTCAGGTCAGGTCTACGTAGCCCTGCGGCCTTATGCCGAAGCGATGCACTATCGGATCGAGTGGGATGCCAAGAACGACCTGCTCCGGCTAACCCGCGGCGCAGAGAAGATCGAACTTCGAATCGGGAAGGCCGACGCGACTGCCGATGGCCAGCCTTATGCGAGGAACGGACATACTTACGTGCCTCTGTCATGGCTGTCCGATGCGACGGGGAGCGATATGTATTGGCACGAAGCCCTGCGGCAAGGGATCATCATTATGCGCGCGATTGGAGACGTGGAATAACCCGTGAGACCTCAACTGGTACTATTGCTCGCCCTAACGGTATTGGCTGCAGGGCTGCTCGCAGCGTTCCGTGACGAATGGTCGCTGCAGCCCTTGGAACGAGAGGCTGCCTATGCCAACATCTCGCATGCCGTGACAGGTCCGGACGGCAGCGTATATACGATTACGGACTCCAAGCAGACGGTGCAGAAGGTAGGCAAGGACGGGACGCTGATCTACGCCATCGCCAGCAGCGTGCGTGCAAAGCCGGATTCGCTGCAGTTGTTCGACAGCATTACCGCTGATGCGGATGGGAACGCTTACGCGCTCATCACGGTCTTGAACAGCTACGGTCTCCGGGTAACCGGGGAGATGATCATCAAGATTTCGTCGTCAGGCTCCGCGACGAGCGTCATGTATCGGGCGGCATACCCGGCAGAAGAACAATTATTGCGGGTCGGCAATATTCAGTCCCTGACGGTAAAGGACGGCAGCGTTTATTTCTTCCGGAAGAGCGATAAGTCGGCTTCGCTTATGCAGATGCCTGCAGATTCGGTCTTAAGCGCGACAGAAGCGGAGGCCCAAGGCGATGCCATAGCGAACGCGTCGACCGTCGCCACGATCGAAATGCCGGCGAATCGCTACTTGAATGAACTGGCCGGCCAAGAGGCCGACCGGATTTTCTTCACGACGAAGCGGGGCTCGCTCTACGCGGCGGCCGGTCAGACGGCCGTGCAGTTGTATCCGCCTGCCGGCCATACGCTGCATTTTCCGGTCGGGATCGTCACGAGGGATTATTCGAACATTTACTACATCGACTACCACGCCGGAGCGGTCATGCGAATCAATGCCGATCAAGCGGGGAGCAGTCCCGTGCCGATTCTGACGATGGAGGAATTGACCCGGCAATACCCCGATACGGAATGGTCGGAGTTCATGCATGTGTCGGTATCCAGCGGTCTCATCACGGCCGCGACTTCCGATCGGATCATTCAGATGCTGCCTGACGGACAAGTCGCAGCCGTGCTCGGGGGCTACGATTATCCATGGGAGGTAACGCTTAAACGTTGGGCCTATTGGGCGCTGGCTGTCGGATTCGTCATCTTGACGGTCAGCAGCGGACGTCTGGTGTACATCTATCTTCTGCGCCGCAGGGTGTCGCTCCTGTTGAAGCAGATGGCAGTCATTGTCCCTGTCGTGCTGTTGTCGATGATCGGCTTGTCGTACTTTGTGTATTCTTCCTTCTCGGAAGAGATCAAGGGCGACACGACGAAGCAGTTGGAGCTGTTGGCCGGCAACGGCAAATTTCTGGTCGACGGCGCTCACTTGGAGAAAATCAATTCGCCGCGGGATTTCATGAACGAGGATTACAGCGCGATCAAGCAGCGCATGAACGACTTGTTCTCGCTCGTCGGCGATAATCGCGACGGCTTGTACAACACGATCTATCGCTACATGGACGGGCAACTGTATATCATTATGGACGATGACGACAGCGTGACGATGTTCCAGCCGTTCCCGCTCGCCGAAGAGAACCTGCGCGTGTTGGAGCACGGAGAGATCGTAACCGGAGAGTGGCAGGATTCCAGCGGACAGTGGATGTACGCGCTCGGTCCGCTGTACAATTCGAGCGGCGACATTATCGGCATCTATGAGACGGGCAAAGACATGATCGGCATGCAGCAGAGCAATGCCAGGATCATGAACGATATGCTGGCCATTATCGCGCTGGTAGGCGTGGTCCTGCTGCTGGTCATTACCGTGATGACGGCTTACTTGCTGTCATCGATCCGCAAACTGCGGCGCAGCGTGAATCTGATCGCCAGCGGCGAATGGGACGTGAAGGTGCAGATTCATACGCGTGACGAGGTAGAGGAGCTGGGACAGCGCTTCAACATGATGGCAAGCTCGATCCGCCAGTACATCCAAGAGGTCACGAAGCTTAGCAATTCCTACTTCCGCTTCGTTCCGCAGCAATTCCTGAAAGTACTGGGCAAGACGAATATGACGCAGATTAGCCTGGGGGAACAAGCCAATCGCGACATGACGATCCTCGTGTGCAACATGCGCGAGTTCTCGGAGCTGTCGACGCGGCTGACCACCGAGGAAAATTTCCGGTTCATCAACTCGTTCCTGAACGTGTTCGGGCCGGTCGTGCGCGAATGCGGCGGCTTCACGAGCCGGTATCTCGGTCCAGGTATGCTGACGATGTTCCCGGACGATTCCAGCGCGGCGATAAGAGCCGCCGTAAGGCTGCGTGCCATGCTCGATACGTACAATGCAGAGCGGTTGAACGCCCACGGGGAGTCGATCGATATCGGCATCGCCATCCATTCCGGCGATGTCATGATCGGCATAATCGGGGAGGAGCAGCGCATGGAGGGCAGCGTCGTCTCGAATCATGTCCAGCTGACGCTGGAACTGGAGAAGCTGTCGGCCAAGCTAGGCGTCCAGGTGCTGCTGACGGAAGAGACGATGCGCGCTTCCCGCAAGCCGCTCGCAGGCCACTGCCGCAAGCTGGGCTCATTCCAGGTCGGCGACGAGCAGCGGACGATCGAGCTATTCGATCTGTACGAGGGCGATCCTGCGCACATCCGCCAATTGAAGCATGAGACGAAGCGGGAGTTCGAAGCCGCGCTTGTGCTGTTCCAGAGCGGACGCTTCTACGACGCTCGCGAAGGATTCGTGGCTGTCGTGAAGAAGAACCGGTATGATTTGGCGGCTAAGCATTACTTCTTCGCCTGCGATCGCTACTTCCAGGAGGGTGCTCCCGCCGAATGGAACAACTCACTTCGCATCTCCTAGAGGTCCGGCTGTGATCGCGATTCTAGGCTTCGTAGCTTATTCGGCGGCGAATCTTGAACGCTGGCGCAATTTCCGGTGCTCACGTAGGTCTGCCTACGCTCCGCTCCTCAATTGCTACCATCGTCCAACCTTCTTGGCGCTGACATCCGGACTTTGGGGAATGCACTTGTAAAGTTCGCTAAGTGCTACATAAAAATATACCTATCTAGAAGGGGTTGAAGGGTCATGTCGCTGTCATGGAGACCGAATACGCATGGGATTCCGGTACCCGAGATCAAGACGGTCACGAACGGCACGGAAGCGGGCAAGGTATCGGATTTCTTGCTCGGACCGCAATGTTTCGACGATCAGCGGTTCACGCCCGGCGAGACGGAGCAGCTGCGCTGGCTGCCGATGCGCAGCCTGCAAGAGAAGCACATTCATTGCTGGTATTCGGAAGAGGGCGGCGAGGTGATCTCGGCGATCATCTTCGTGGAGAACGAGCATCGAAGCGGAGGCTATCGGCTGGAGTACTTCGGCGTTCATCGCGAGTACCGCCATCGCAAGCTGGGCTGGCAGCTGATCGAAGCGATGACGCAATTCTGCCTGGCCCGCGAAGGACGGTATGTCGAGACGTTCACCTGCGACCTGCCGGAGTACGCCGGCGCCCGCAGCATGTTCGAACGCAACGGCTTCACCTTCATGTGCCGTCTCCCAGATTATTACTATCCGGGCGAAGGGAAGCTGCTCTACCTGAAGCTGCTGACCAGTTGAATGAATTGAATAGTCTATTTTTCACGAGGTAGTTTTGAATACATGGGAATCAGCAATAAATCTGTGTGAAAGGCCACCTTCCGAACAAATAAGGAGGCCTATTCACATATCCTTGGAGAGAGGGCATCGTTGCCGGACCACCTATTACCGACTTCACATGTCGCTTGAAACCGAGATTCTTGTTCTATCTTTCCATCATTTCATGGCTTAGTCGTCTAACTGGTCCGATCTGCTTTTCAAACATTAAATCCCAAATGTCCAGGCATTCTTGTGCTATGCACATTAATTCTGGCCTTGTATCTCCAGAAGTCTCATCGTATAGTCCAATCACCAGTTTAGAGATTTCGTCATGTATTCCCCACACACCATCGTAGTTCTTTGTGTCATTCTGGATTAAATGACGGCTCATTGATAAAACTATATCTTTGTATTCGATTACCGACTTTGCTTCTACTTCTAGGTAATGCACAAATGCGTGTAACGTTCTACGACTCAAATTCGAACTCATTATTTCAATCAAAAAATCCTTATCTCGCTCTAAGTTAATTAGATTATCATAAAACAATCTTGAAACCGGCATTTCTAAATCTAGTTTGCTTGTTTTAAAATTGCTTATTATTTTTTTAGTTATTGCGTTGTACTCTTCTTTGTTAAAGTATAACATGACCATATTTAATATCTGTTCAGCTTGCAATTGGCTCATAACTTCTATATTTGTCATTTCATTTACAAATTCATTATTAAGAATGAACATTTCTGACAAGCAATGTGCTCCACACTTTATTAAATCCTCATCATCAGATTCGTAGCATTGCTTTATAATTTTTATTATGCTTTGACGATACTGAGGGTATAGCAAAAAAAACATATCTTTTGTATCACGGAATCCAACTAGTCGATAATCTTCTTCATAAAGATAAAGAATCTTTTCAGATGCCCAGTCTTTATCAATATTATATGAAGGCCATAACGCAAACAAACTTGCCAGTTTTACTGCTGGATTTTCATCTAAGATTAACTTTTCTATAGTATTTTTAAATTGCATTAAAAGATTACTGTCTTTCCACAATAATTGAGCTATTGCTCGGGACGCTTTGCCTCTTACGCAATTCAACGCATTACTTTGTAACATATCAAAACTACGCATTTCTTTATCTTCATAATTAGTCACATTCGGTTTTCCAATTTCAGGATTTATGTGATTAATCGCAATGTCCTTAAGAAAATCCAATATCTCCTGTGACCATTCCGACCTATCGCTATTTTCAATAATCGTACATATAAAGCCTGCCCTATGTGAAGTGAAATCGAATGAGAATTTCAAAATCATTTCTTCCAGCATGTTCAAAGGAACAATCTTTAATGTTTTACTATATGCTACTCCGCTAAATAATGAATCAATGAATGTATCTAAGATCGTATTATTACATGAAAGCATCAACTTTATCATTCTTTCAGGTTCTTCGGATACGGCATTACTAAAAGAGCTTGAAAAAGATTCAATCGAACTCTCTACAAATCCCCCAGAAATTTCCTTCCAACGGGAAGCATGTTTTTTTCTGAGTTTATCATTAGTCAATATATCTATCCATTTTTTATTACTGAGCTTTTTCTCTGCAACAGGGGAACTTACAAATCCACTGTGTCCATGAGAATACTTATATAAGGTAGTTCCGTTTGAAAATTTACGCCTTAACACATTAATTAAATCTTTGGATTTATCACTAAGTCGATTGTATGGCAACACTTCTAGGAGTTCGTATTGCAAGTCCCCCCAAAAACTCCAATAAACTACGTAACCATTATCTTCACGGTTAAATTCAATTCTACGTTGATATCGTTCTTTAGCTCGTGGAGATACGTAGCCAACAACTGTTTTTTCCAGCACATCAAAAATAACTGAACCACAATGTTCGGAGTGTCTTGCTAAAACTTGTTTGGCAAGTAACAATTCATCGCCATTACCACTTGTTCTTTCAAATATGTTTTTGTCAAAATCACTACATAAATATTCGACAATAGCGTTACTAAAGGAAGTTGGCAACATAGACAATGCATCTAAAATTATCTCGTTATACAAATCATTGCCAGTTCCCATGTATTCCTTATACCGTTCCCAAAATGTTTCTGGGTTTGAAGCAATTACTGCTGCATTGGCTTTTTTTAAGATTTGAATGCAGGATCTTTCAAGACCTCTTCTGTAAGAGTATCTTCCAGACCAATCACTAAAAAAAGTGTTTTCATCATCTAAAGTGGGTAGATAAGGTAATAATAAGTTTATGACTTCTATACCTTTTTCAATTAGAAATTCTGAATCTTCAACCAAAAATTCTTCTTCATATCTATAAAAAGTTTGAGCATGTCGGTTCAGTTTGTTTTCCAAAAGAAATGCAAACACTCGTATTGTTCTCATTTCACATTTTTTTAGCATTGCCTTGAAATCGAGGTAGTTTTCTGCCATTTGTGGATATTGACGATAAAACTTCATTCGCAATTCAAACATCTCATCGATATCCTGATTGATATCATGTAAAAAACATCGCGAAAAACGCGTGTCATCTTCTTGCGATTGAAATGCATACTTTTCTATAAAATAAACATCATCTATATCATAATAAGACGAAATACTAATAATCAGATTAAATACGAGATCTCTCTTCTCAGTACTTTTAAACCATTTATCTAGAATTCCGCGCTTCCTTAGTAATTTAATGTATTGTGGTCTGGAATATATTACATTATTGATGATGTGAGAACCATAAGTTTCGTCTTCACAACTATTGATTATGTAGTTCTGAATATTCTCGTCCAGATCTTCCAACTGATTCAATAACTCAAAAAACACAAACTTCACACAATATCGAATCTGCTCAGATGTCAGCATCTTTTGACCTGCGTAAAGAAAATCCAAGCTGTCAAATTCAATTAAGTTCTGTAACAACATCTGAACTTGGTATCTTCTTCCGGGTGTTTGCTTTTCCCTATTCCCAATAACCTCAAGAATATTTCCGGTCTCATAGTACTGTTTCAGCATCATTTCAGCTAAAAAGCAGTCTAAGATCGATTGATGGGCAAATGAGATCCTATTTCCCTGTATGACAAGAAAGCCATTTGAAGATAAAAAATCTAGGCTCGAATTATTGACACTTAGTAAATGTAATGGAATAGAAATTCGGCCCAATTTATCGAAATAACTTATAATTTTTTTCTTTGTTTCGTTCAGATCCCCCTCACTTAGTCCGAATTCAAAACATTTTCTTTCTAATTGTCTCCACCATTCCGAAACTAGATGATTGGCAGTTGAGCATTCATTATATTCTCTATTGCTATCCAAATGATTCCATATATATAGATTACTCGGAATTCGTAATATTTCCTTCATTTTCCCTGTCAAGCTTTGATATCGGTTCCCAATAACAGTTCTAACAGTTTCATCATACAACTCATTGATTTGAACACTATTCCATTTCAGAACTGATCCTTTTTTATCATCATTTATAAATAAAGATTTAATATTATTATCATTTTCCAAGTCGTACGTTCTACATACAAATACCATTGATATCTTTTTTTCTCTTTCTATATTCACTTTTTCTACTTGATCTATTATTTGAGTACATATCAATAATGCTTCCCTTGAGTGCGCTTGAGTCCAGCGTAATGCATCTAATTGATCTAATATAATTACAGCTTTTTCAGTCTTAGATACACTGTGAATACAATGAACTATAGAAGAGGGTAGACCTAAATCTTGACCCCATTTCTGAGCATTTCCACTTGGAATACGTTTATCTAATTTTATCGCTATATACGGTATAGCATTTTCTCGACAATAGCTAATAATATCATCAGTACAACCGCTTTTGCCTCTTCCGGCTTTCCCTTGTATTATCAGTGACTCTCCTGAACTTATCACCTTTCTACATTCGGAAAATTCATTTCTATTAATCAGTTCATTATTTACTGGTTTAAACACAGATCTGTATTCTCGATTCAACTCTTCCAATCTAGGAATAATCCGTTGATCCGATGCAAGATTCCTTTGTTTAATCTCTTTCTCATCAAATAAATGATAGATGACTGATTGAGTTATTTGCTTCCCTAAGATATCCCCGTCTATAACCCAAGTCACTAACGTCTCATAGATGTCTTCTTCATTGCCAAGCAAGAGATAATTGATTTTTGATATGATCAATTTTTTCAATTCGCTGTCTGGAATTTGGCGATATGATATCTTTTTCAAAAGTGAAATGCATTTTATAAGATCAGCCTCTACCTCAGGGTTTAAATCCATTGCTTTACAAAAGTGGACAAAGAAATCTTTTAGTTCTTTGCTAGCACTTAGTACTTGATTATTATAGAAAACTTGAGGGAAGATACTAGTATTCTTTGCTCTAGTAATGAGATCTTCTAATAGCGTGAAGGCTAACGGGGACACTAATGAAACTGTGTTTGACTCGTTCCTTTCTAATTGGAACTTCCATTTGGCAAAGATACCTTTTGCATTAGCTGTGCCGTAATCCCAATACTCCTTACTCGAATTTCGCCCTTTACATTGCTGAGCTTCTCTGATGCCATTTTTTTGGCCAACCCAAATATCAACTCCCCTCTCGTCATCTCCAAGAGCTTCCAACGTAATATAATCCAGTCTCTCGTCCAATACATCAAGAATCTGATATATCGTCCATCTAATTTCAAATCTATTTCCGCTTTTATCTGCTCTTCCACCTGATTCATATGGCATACTAGATACCTCCGCTTTGTGACGTTAACTGATTGAGAGAATGTTAATTATTGACATTAAGTAGATGGCTTGTCTCCGTGTATCGTTAAAATTTAATTCGTCAAATAACCCCAATATCCTCCATATGACCATTCCTCAAATAATTAGGTCCAGTTGATGCCTTGGGCTTAACGCCTATATGACCCCAATTTCTCGTATCAAACTTCTGAGCGCAGCGATAGCAATTAACAATGATTCGACCACCGAAGATCAGTTTGTTCCATTGAAAAAAGGTACAGCCTCCAGTGTCTGGAGCGCTGTACCTTTCGTTATACAGACTTTTCAGTGGCTCACCGTTGAGGGCGGGCTGCATGGTTGCCGTATGCCTATCTCAGGGTTCGTCCATGACTTCCGGGGCAGCGAGGACGGTCCCTTGATCGCCCGGATAGTCACGATCCAGATCCTCGTGCAGTTCTCGGTTCTCGTAGCCGAACCTGTTCGGCGATCGCTGTTCAAGCCTCCATGGCTTGCTCTTGCCCAATCGTTCTGTGATGAGCGATGAACCGTAGGGCCCTTCCGGGAATTCTTCGGCCGTCAGGTCGTTGCGCTGAGACTCCACGGTGCTTAAGTCGGTATAGCTGTGCTTCTCCTCGTCCGGGTATCGTTGCTGCGTCACGGCGGTCCCTCCTGACTGGGAATGAACTACCGTTACAGTCTGCCCCGATTAATCGGTAAAATTCACAACGCCGACCACCAAATACAGAAACTGCTGCAGCTCCTCGGCTTCCTCGTCACTCAGCTTGAAGGTATAGGCCAGGTAGCCTTCCTCCTCCAGGTCGTCAGGACCGATAATGGCGGTAACTCCGCTTTGGAGATCCGTAATCAGCTTCTTGCCGTAGAAGCGGTTGGTTGCGTTGATGGCCAGGTCGAATCGTTTTAGGCCCGGGGTAATGAAGGTGACGAAGCGCGTCATCGTCTCTTCGGTCGTGTCGGACATGATATCATAGTTCGGGAGCATAGTGGTCCTCCGTTCGGTTCGTTATCCGTACCATTATACACGAATGCGTGGCGCCGCAACAGCGAACATCGAACGGGGAGAGCGGACGGGCAATGACGGCGGCAATGCTCTTGTCAAATGTTGTCTGATATGGTAAGATAATTGCAATCGAATGAACGGCCAATGGGGAAGCACCTCATACGCGTATAGGCGTATGAGGTGCTTTTTTGCGTGCTGCGGCCGAGATTCGTACCATTACCGGAGGTGCTTGACGAATGGAAGTCGTATTCATGAACACGTTGGAGAAGCAGACGGCCGAAGGGCGCGTCCTGTCGGCGAAGGTGTCGATCGGCGAACGGCAAGGCGAATGGGTGGTTGCGTGGCAGGAGCCGGAAGACGGGAAGGAGCGGCACGCAATCTGGTTCGAGGGCACTTCATGGGAGGAGATGATCGCTGCGTTCCGGCACGGCGTAGCGGTCAAGCTGGGCGAAGGGTATGAGCCCGTGGTCGACGGCATGCTGGAGGATCGCAAGGGCACGCAAGGCGGACTCGTGCCGATGCTGCAATGCTACGGCGAGCTGCATGCAAGGCAGGAGGTATTCGAAGCGCTGCGCGAATGGCGCAAGGCAAGGGCCACAGCCGATCGGAAAGCAGCCTATGCGGTATCGACCAATCGCATCTTGTGGATGATCAGCGCATTCCTGCCGCAGACGGCCGAAGAGCTGAAGTTTATTCCGGGCTGGGGCGAGACCAAGTCCGCGGCATACGGCGCGGAAGTCACGGGCATCACGAAGCAATTCGCGCGCACGACGACGTTCCCGTTGACATGGGTGGCCGACGTGCTTGAACCGGATGCTTACGCCAAGTGGCTGTACAAGCAGAAGGAGAACAAGTACCGGAGCGAACTGGAACGGCATAAGACGAAGCGCGCGATTCTCGCGGCCGTCCAAGAGGGGAGAGGGTTGGATGAACTGCAGGCAATGCTGGAGATCGACCGCCGCGAACTGGTCGAGCGGATCGAGCAGCTCGATCGGGAAGGGTACGATATGGCCCCGCTGCTGGATAAAGAGCTGGACGGGCTGCCCGAGGAAGAGCGCAGCAAGATCGCGGAGGCGATACAAACGGTAGGCGACCGGTATTTGAAGCCGATCCTGAAACAGGCGTATTCCGAAGCGGAGCTGGACGGCAAGCCGCTCGATCCGATCTACGAGCGGCTTCGCCTGATGCGTATCCGTTACAAGAAGCAAGCGGCCGTCTAGGCTGCTCGGCGCGGGCTAGATTTGCGCGGGCCGAGCGCCTCTGCCGTCCGGCCAGATGGGGTCGGCGAAGCGAATCGCGGCTCCGCTGTCCGCCGGCAGGCCCGTCTCGTACGAACGGTTGTCGATTAAGGCTGCGGCACGCTGGCGCAGCTCCGCGGAGCGATACGAGGCATCGTCCGTCTTGCCTGCCGCGGCGCTCTCGCTGCGCAGCCAAGCGAGAACGGTGCTGACGATGGCCTCGCTCTCCTCCATCGCGGCATCCCACAGCTCCTCGAACGATTCCTTGCGCAGCGTCGTGCCGTCGGTCGGATCAAGCCAAGGCCTGCCGGCTAAGTTGAGCACGTCCAGCGGGGGAACGCGCCGCTTGTAGACGAGCGGCTCGATTCGGCCGAAGGTCAAGATGCGCCGCATGCCGGTCGGATCGTGGAAGAGGCGCTGGGCGCGAACCATGTCGCGGTTCGCCTGATTCCAATCCTCGCGACGAATGCGGGCTGCAAGCTCAGGATAGTGGCAGGCCGCGATCTGCTCGAACGCTTCGACGATGCCGGACGGGAACGCGCCGCCCGTATCGATCTCCCGCCATACCTGCTTGCGCCATGTGTCCAATCCGAGCATTCTGCGCACGACCAGCGTATCCATCATGACCTCGAAGCGCTGATGGTCCCATTTGGCGAAGCCGGATCGGCTGAACACGTACGGATGGACGTTCCGATCGAGCGTATGATGCAGCACGAAGCCGACGGCATAGATGACGGCCTCGTCCGGCAAGTCCTTATCGGCCCGTTTGCCCGCAACGGATTCCAGCAGATCCATCAGGACCGGACCGCAATGCCTGCTGTGCATCGCGCTTCCCAGCTGATTCATGACGGCGCCTTTCTTCCAGGGCAGAAAGTTATGATAGAACAAGAAATCGGGACCTTGACATCCCATGTTGAACAGATTGCGCATATGCGGCTGCTCGATCAGCTTCTCTTCGCCGATTCGCTTCAGTACTTCTTGCCCGAAGATGAGGTGGGTCCAGATGTTCGGCATGGGATCACTCCTAAGACTTAAGAAATAAAACAATAGTATACTTGTCCTACTTGTTCCATTATAATATTAGCATGCGCGCGATGCGAAAGCTGTCGAATATGGAAGGGGCGTATGTCGTATATGAAGGCAGAGTATATCAATCCATTTCTCGAATCGGCTCGTATCGTCATAGAGCAAGTCGTGAATATCCGTCCGGCAACCGGCCAACTCGGGATCAAGGACGTGAAGTTCGTTGACGATTACATATGGATCCAGATCGGAATGAGCGGCCAGATGACGGGCGACATCGTGTTCGGATTGAGCGAAGACGTTGCGCTGCGGTTAATCTCGGCCATGATGGGCGGCTTCCAGATCTCCGAGCTCGACGAAATCGGGAAGAGCGCAATCTCCGAATTGGGCAACATGATCAGCGGCAATGCCAGCACGATGCTGTTCAACCAAGGCGTGAAGGTAGATATCACGCCGCCGAAGGTGATGATGTCCGCACAGGCCGCAGGCTTCACGCCGAAGAAGGCGCTCACGATCCCGCTTATTATGGAAGGGATCGGGGAACTCGACATTCAGGTTCTGATAGCATAGTACCACGACGAATGCTCCCTTTGGGAGCTTTTTTTGCCGTATACCGCGTTATCGGTTTCTAGGCTCGCGTATGCGAACAATTCTGCATGGGGAATCGAGCTGCGCAGCGTTTGGTATTGTGCGGTTAATTGAAGTACACTGAGGGATAGGTGATGAAGGATGCTGCACAATAAGCGCGTATGGATAACCGGCGCAGGTAGCGGAATCGGGGCAGAAGTCGCGAGGCAGCTGGCGCAGCGAGGGGCCGTACCGATCTTGACCGGCCGCAATGAAGCGAAGCTTCAAGCGGCTGCGGATACGATCGGGGGACGTCCCGCGATCTACAGGCTCGACGTAACGGATAACGCGCAAGTCAGGGAAGTTGCCGACCGCATCATCGCGGAGCACGGCGGGATCGACGTGCTGCTGAACAATGCGGGCTTCGGCATGTTCGAACGATTCGAAGACGCGCCGCTTGAGCATTTTGAAGCGATGATGGATACGAATTATATGGGCATCGTGCGCTGCACGCAAGCCGTCCTGCCTCATATGCGGAAGCGGGGCACCGGGCAGATCGTCAATGTGGCCTCGATCGCAGGCAAGCTCGGCACGCCGAAATCGACAGGCTATTCGGCCTCCAAGCATGCCGTGCTCGGGCTTACGAACGCCCTGCGGATGGAGCTGAAGGGAACCGGAATTGCCGTGTCGGCAGTCAATCCCGGACCGATCGATACGCCGTTCTTCGAGAAAGCCGATCCCGGGGGGAGCTATGTTCGCAACGTGCGTTGGTTCATGATGACCCCGGAGCGCGTCGCGAGTGAGATCGTGAAGGTGATCGACAAGCGCAAGTCGGAGATCGACCTGCCGTTCACGGCGGCGTTCGGCGTGAAGCTCGTGCAGCTGTTCCCGACGGCAGCGAACAAGCTTGCCGGCAGATTGTTCGATAAGAAGTAAGGGATGCGGCCAAGCGCCGCTATTTAGGAGGAAACAATGGATAATCAATGGTTAACGCTCGGGCTTGGTCAGCGGCTGGCGGACAAGCTGGCAGAGGCGAATATAACGGAGGCGACTCCGGTACAGGCAGAGGCGATCCCGGTCCTGCTGCAGGGGAAGGACGTCTATGCGCGTTCCCAGACGGGCAGCGGGAAGACGCTAGCGTTCTTGCTGCCGATCCTCGAGCGGATCGATCCCGCGAAAGGCGACGTGCAGGCGCTGGTGCTGGCTCCGACGCAGGAGCTCGCGATGCAGATCGTACGCGTGGCGGAGAAGTACGGGGAGGCGGTCGGGATTCGCACGCAGCAGCTGATCGGCGGCGCGGCCGTGAAGCGGCAGATCGAGCGATTGAAGCTGAAGCCTCATCTCGTCGTGGGCACGCCGGGCAGGGTGTATGAGCTGATCCAGTCGAAAAAGCTTCGCACGCATGCCATCGCAACGTTAGTCGTCGATGAGGCGGACCAGATGTTCGAGCTGGGCTCGACGAAGGAGCTGGAGGCGGTGCTGAAGCAAGCGCCGAATGCCCGGCAGATCGCTTTCTTCTCCGCGACGCTGCCGGCCGCGATGGAGAAGCTGGTCGGACGTTCCATGAAGGAGCCGGTGAAGATCGACGTGACGCCGGAGCAGCGGGTGGCGGAATCGATCCGGCATTACTACGTCGTCTGCGATCAACGGGAGAAGTTCGATACGGCCAAACGGCTGCTTCATGCGCTTAAGCCTGCATCGGCGCTGCTGTTCCTGAACGATACGGATCAGATCGCGAACTGGGAAGCGAAGCTTGGCTTCGAAGGCTTCACGGTCGGGGCCTTGTACGGGGACGCGAACAAGCTGAAGCGTTCGCAGACGCTTGACCGGTTCCGTGACGGCCGTACCGAAATTCTGCTCGCGACCGAGGTGGCGGCGCGCGGCATCGATATTCAAGGGCTGCCGCTGGTCGTGAATCTGGACGCGCCGGACGATGCGGATCGTTACGTGCATCGCGCCGGCCGTACGGGACGGATGGGCAGGGACGGAACGGTCGTGA
This sequence comes from Bacillota bacterium, assembly GCA_023433615.1. Lineage (GTDB taxonomy): Bacteria > Bacillota > Bacilli > Paenibacillales > Paenibacillaceae > Paenibacillus_I. The sequence goes on from JAEZCJ010000082.1 coordinate 21,391, forward strand.
CGATCGCCGCTCCGCGCGAGCTCTACATCGTGGACAATTTGCGACGCAGGCTGAAGATCGAGCTGACCGAACGGAAGCTGTATGCAGGCAAGTTGGTCGAGCCTGAGGCGGCAGGGACAGGCGCGCGAAGGTCTTCGCCGCCTGCAGGCGGCGCGGCCAAGCTGCAACAGCCGCCGGCCGCAAGCGGGCAGCGGCAGCAGACTGCCTCTGCCGCGGCTGCCCGCAGCGATATTGCTGCCGCCGACAGCAAGCCTAGAGCCAAGGATCGAGAGGCCAGCGCGAGAAACGCCGCGCCGGTCAAGAAGACTGCGGCTGCTGTCAAGTCCGCGAAGGCGGCCCGTGCGGAAAAGGAACGGAATCGGAAGAACAAGGGCGCTCCGAAGTGGCTCAAAGCAAAGCGCGAGGGCGGCGAACCGCAAGGCCCTTCGTAGCGTTCGAGCTGTTGTTTCTCGTCGATGTACGCGTAATGCGGAATATTTTTCGCGATGCCCCCACAAAGCGGGCAAGCCTCCCGAATGGTATGGGCGTAAGTGCACAGCGCGCGCTGAAATACCATAATTAGAGGGAGTGTGGCGATAACGATGAAACAGACGACTTGGAAAAAAGCGGCGATCTCCTCGCTGGCGGTTCTGACGCTGCTGGGCGGAGCGACCTCTGCATTCGCGGATGGCAAAGGCAAAGGTCATGGCAAAGGCCATGGCAATGACAATAAGGATAAGAAAAAAGAAATCTCGATCAACCTGAAGTTCAAGGATGAGCAAGAGCTGAAGTGGGCCATCGAGCACATCATGCGTCTCGCGTCGAAAGGCGTATTCAACGGCTATGCGGACGGCACGTTCAAACCGCAGCAGAAGATTACGCGGATCGAGGCGCTGACCGCCGCTGTCCGGCTCATGGGATTGGGCGCGCAAGCCGAGTCCGATGCGGAGATGAGCACGAAACTGAACTTCAAGGATGCCGGCGAGATGGCGAAGAAATATCCTTGGGCAGTCGGTTACGTGGCCGTTGCGGTAGAGAACGATCTGTTCGCGGAGACGGATACGCATATCCAAGGCGACAAGCCTGCTGACCGTCTCTGGGCCGCGACGCTGCTCGTGAAGGCGCTCAAGCTAAGCGATGAAGCGAAGGCGAAGAGCAACAGCGAGCTGAAGTTCCGCGACGCGCATCAGATTCCTGCGGGTTCGGTCGGCTATGTGGCTGTAGCGATCGAGAAAGGGCTGATCACCGGCTACGAAGACAATACGTTCCGGCCGAATCAGCCGGTAACCCGTGCCGAGCTTGCCGCGCTGCTGGATCGGACGGACAGCCAGCTGCCGGATCAGGATGCGCAGGCGGTAACGGGACGCTTGAAGGCAGCGGGTAACGGTACGCTCACGATCACGAAACCGGATAACACGGATACGGTGCTGGCGCTGGATGCGAACGTGTTTATTTTCCGGAACGGCGTGAAGGCTGCACCGTCGGCGCTGCAAGTCGGCGATACGCTGCTTGTCCGCACGTACCAAGGCAAGGTCGTGTTCGTCGAAGTTACGCAGACTGCGCCCGAAGTGACGGCGTTCGCGGAGGCTGGCACGATCAACTCCGTCTCGCTGAACTCGGAAGGCCGGTTGGCGACGATCTCCATCACCAAAGCGGTGACGGGCGGCACGCAGGCGCTGATCTACAATGTGGCGCCTAACGTGACGATTTCGGGCAATGCATCGCTTATAACGACCGGGCAAGCCGTCGAACTTCACGGCGTGAACGGTACGGTCAATGCCATTATCATTAAGTAATTCGCGATATCGGACAGGACGCGCTGCCTTTAGGGGCTGCCCGTCCTGTTTTTGTCTTCCGGCCGGCTGCTCTAGTATAATGGGGGCATAAGGCAGGTGGCGGCAATTGATAGCGAACGGAACGGATACGAATGCGAATGCGCGTGCGCACGACGGCGCGATTCTGGAGGTAACGCAGTTAACGGGCGGCTATAGCCCGCGAAGACCGGTACTGCATGATGTGAGCTTCCGCATACGGCCGGGCGAGATGATCGGCTTGATCGGTCTGAACGGTGCAGGGAAGAGCACGACGATCAAGCATATTCTGGGCTTGATGAAGCCGATCGCAGGCGAGGTGAGGATCGGCGGCGTGACGCTGGAGGAGGATGTGGAGCGATACCGATCCTCCTATGCTTACGTGCCGGAGACGCCGGTATTGTTCGACGAGCTGACCGTGGAAGAGCATCTGCGGTTAACCGGCATGGCCTATGACGCGGGAGGAGAGGCGCATGCGTCCCGGGTCCCAGAGCTGCTGGAGGAATTCCGCATGACGCCGAAGCGGTCGGCCTTCGCCGGCCATCTCTCGAAGGGCATGAAGCAGAAGGTCATGATCATGAATGCGCTGCTTCCGGCCCCTCCGCTCTATATTATCGACGAGCCTTTCCTCGGACTGGATCCGCTCGGCATAAGGTCTCTCCTGGAGCGATTGGTTGAGGTGAAGCAAGCCGGCGCCGCGATTCTGATGAGCTCTCATATTCTATCGACCGTCGAGATGTACTGCGACCGGTTCCTCGTGCTGCACGGCGGTCGTCTCGTGGCGAGCGGCACGCTGGACGACGTCAGGCATGCGGCAGGCCTGCGCGCAGCGCCGCTGGAGGAAGCGTTCTACCGTCTCGTCACCGCGGCTGAGGAGGACACGCATGGACCGCGGCCTTGAATCGATCTTGCAGCAACGATCGGCCGCTTGGCGCAAGGAGACTGGGCCTTATTTGCGCTATATGGCGCAGAGCGGATTCCCGGGCTTCGTGGCGCTGGCGGTCATGACGGGAATAATCGGCTATATCGGATTCCTGGACGATGTGCCGGCCGGTGTCCCGATCGCAGAAGTCGGCACGGCGCTGCTGCTGCCGCTCCTGTGCTGGAGCCCCATGCGGAGCTACTTGGCGGCAGCGGACATCGTCTTCCTCATGGCGCGCGAGAGCGCGATGGGAGGCTATATTCGCATGGCGCGCAGCCGGGGATTGCGGCTCGGCATGGCGCTGCTGCTTGTCGGAGGCGCCGTGTATGCGCCGCTCTACCGACATATGCCGGACGGCACGGAATGGCCATGGCTGGCCGCAGCGCTGGTCGGCCTGAAGCTATTGAACGGCGCAGGCGCTTGGCAGGAGCGGCGCATGGCTTGGCCGGCCGCCAGACGCGGCTATCGGCTGCTGCGCTGGGCGATGGCCGCCGTTCTGCTGGAGGCGCTGCTGACGCAGCCGCTCTGGTCCGCGGCGTTGTTCGCGGCGATCGCGCTGGCCGCGCTGGCGGCGGCCTATCGCCTGCCGACGAAGCATCGGCTGCCGTGGGAGCGGCTGATCGCGGAGGAGACGCGGACCCGCAGCCGCTATTATCGCTTCTTCGGCAGCTTCATCGACGTCCCGACGGCAGACGCAGCCGTCGCCCGACGAGCCTATTGGTCCTGGCTAGGAGGACGGATGAAAGCATCGCGGGCGAATGCGTTCGCGTATCTGTATGCCATGACGCTGCTCCGCACCGAGCTTGGCGGGATGCTGCTGCGGCTGACCGCGCTGGGCATGCTGATCGGTTATCTGGCGGCTCGGGGAGCCGCATTGTCAGGCTGGGCCGCCGTCCTAGCGGCATGGCTGTTCGTGCTGATCGTGGGCGTCCAGCTCAGCGCGCTCCGGCACGCGCATCGGTATTCGGTATGGCGGCATGTTTACCCGCTGCCGGATCAGGCGCGCATGCAGGGCGTGCGCAAGATCGTGCGCGTCGCGCACGCGGCGAGCGCGCTCTGCATCGCGAGCGCTGCCGCGCTGCCGCTGCTAGGCGCGGGATTGGCCGTGCCGGCGGCCGCAGCTTGGGCAGGGGCGGCGCTGTACGCGCTGCTCCTCGCGCCGGCGAGCCTGCGCCGCAGGCTGCAGCGCGAGGAGCTGGAGGAGTAGCAGCCTGCGGCTGCGGCATAGACTGCGCATCCGAGACGGCGGCGCTGTCTTGCGGACGCTGTGAGCGGCTCAGATCCGCCGTCTCGTACGAGCGGGCTCCGGTTATCTCGTTATTCGGCCTTGACGAATCGGCCGACGTATGGGTATTATTGCCATACCATGAACGAATCGAGGCGATCCGAAGGTATGGCTGCACCGATCTCGAACGGCTTGAAGCGGATTCATCATCGCCATGAGGAGCGTTAACCTATTCCACGTATGACGGGATGGGTTAGCGCTATTCGCGCTTTCCCATCCTGCGTTGCACGTACGCGCAGGACCACGGGTCCGGCGCGTTTTTATTTTCAAGCGAGGGCTGGTCGGGGTAGCGCTCGTTCTCGAGAGGCGTAGTGTAATTTTCTATCACTATTTTCGTTGGAATCCGTAATTTTAGCGTAATATATGCATTTCCTACCACTAATACTGGCCATTTCACGGAAGGAGCCATTTTCATGAAAAATAGTTGTACGTTTTGACTCTACACACGGACGATTGCATTGTATTCACCGAATAACTGTAACATCTTACGTTATTACCTAATGCAAGCCTTGCGGTAATAAACTGGCAAAGCGTGAACGTAAGATCACGAACGTAAGATCACGAACATAAGAACACGAACATAAGAACACGAACGGGGGCCAGCAGATGTCGATCATGACGGATTCGAAGGGCAATATTTTTCAACAATTCATCCGTATCCACGAAGAGCAGCTTGGCGCAACCGCGCTCGACGCCCCGTTGACGCATGCGCTTATTGTCGCAGAGTACCAGGGCAAGTATTTGTTCCTCTATAGCAAATGGAATCGCTGCTGGGAGCTTCCCGGCGGCGTGATCGAAGAGGGGGAGACGGCGAGACAATGCGCCTTGAGAGAACTGCGCGAGGAGACCAACCAGCTGCTTGCCGACGGCGACGTATCCTTCCTGGGGCTCATGAAGTTCAGACTCCAGCCCAGCTATCACGGTCCTGAGCGAACGGAATACGGCGCATTATTCGCGGGTCGGATTCGCCGTCTGGAGGCTTTCACGGAAAATGATGAAGCTGCATCGATCATGCTATGGGACGGCGTCTCGGACGCCGGCGAAGAGCAGATCGCGGAGATCGATAAGAAGCTGCTCGATTATCGCTACGGGCGGCTTGAGGAGGCGTAGAGGAATGAGCTGGATCATTCGCGTATTGGGGGCAGCCGATGCGGAATCGTACCGGCATATTCGACTAGAGTCGCTGCGAACCGACCCCGAAGCTTTCGGATCGACGTACGAGCGCGAAGCGGCGTTCACGCTGGAGACGGTGAGGGAACGTCTAGTGCCGACGGATCATAAATTCACGATGGGAGCTCATACCGAGAATGGCATGCTTGTCGGGATCGTGACCTTCGTGCGCGAGACGAGCGCCAAGACCGCCCATAAGGGCAATGTGTACGGCATGTTCGTGTCGCCTGACTGGCGAGGCAAGGGCGCGGGGCACGCGCTGATGGCCGCTATGCTGCAGATGGCGAGCGAGCAGGGCGGGCTGGAGCAGGTCAACTTAACGGTCGTGACCGATAATGCCCCTGCGAGGAAGCTGTATGAGGCGCTCGGGTTCGTGACGTACGGCTGCGAGCGTAATGCCTTGAAGCATAACGGCCGCTATTATGACGAAGACCTCATGGTGTACAGGTATTGAGGACGCGCATCGACATAATAGAAGCCGCATCCGATCGCAATGATCGAATGCGGCTTATGGGTATTGCTATACGGGCCTTTACGCGCCGGCCTTCGCTGCTGCTACATCCTTCACCGCATTGTGAATCAGATCGAACAGCTCTTCGAGATGCTGCTCCTCGATACACGAGAACGCCACGCGGAGATCGGTCTCGCCGAGCGCGATCGTGCCGATGCCGTATTGGTCCAACAGGTGCGTACGCACGGCTTCGGCCGACACGTCCTTTAGCTTGAGGCACATGAAGTAACCGGAGTTGAACGGGTAGTATTCCCATACATCGCCGAATCGGCCGCTGTCGAGCAGCTCCTTCACCCGGTTGGCACGGCCCTTCATAATGGCATACTTCTCGTTCTTCTGGGCTTCGAAATCCGGCGATTGCAGCGCGCGCAGCACGAATGTCTGCGAGGGATGCGGTCCGCTGGATATCGTCGAGCGAATGATGCCGAGCGTCTTCTGCTCGAGCGCCGCAAGCACGTCGGCCGAATCCGAAGCGTACGTGATGAAGCCGACGCGGAAGCCCCAGACGTACTCTTCCTTGGTCGCGCCGTCAACCTTGATCGGCAGAATGCGCGGATGCAGCTGCGCCAGCTTGCCGAACAGCGATTCATGCACGGAATCCTCAAAGAAGAGACCGAAGTAAGCGTCATCCGTGACGGCGACGACGTTAATGCCGGCTTCTGCCGCTTCCAGCAGCGCGGCAACGATCTCGTCGCATTCCTCGCGGCCCGGCGTATAACCGGTCGGGTTGTTCGGGAAATTGAGGACGACGATCGCCTTGCCCTTGTTCTTCTGCGCGAGCAGGGCATCCCTTAGTCCGCTGCTGTTGAATCGGTTCCGTTCATTGTAGAGCGGGTACTCGACGATAACGGCGCCGCGGCGGATCCCGAACGTCAATTCATAGTTCTCCCAGTTCTTGTTCGGGATAATGACGGCATCGCCTGCGTCGGCGAATAGATCGGCCACGATGCTGAGACCGTGCGTCAGCGCGTTCGTGGCGATCGGATTGCCGAACGATTTGCCGGCAAGCGATGGATTCTCTTGAAGCATCTTCGCGCGCCAGGCGGTACGCAGCTCCGGCTTGCCGGCCGGCGGCGCATATTCATAGAGATCCTTAGGCGCATAAGCGGATAGCGTATCCTGGATCGCCTTCAGGTGCATCGGCTGTCCGTTCTCTAGCGCGATGCCGATCGTCGCGTTGAATTTGTTCGCCTTCGTCTTCGCTTCCGCGGATTGGCTTAAGATGCCGACCTTCGGAAAATAAATCGCTCTGCCGAGGTCCGACAATAGCGCGTGGACGTGGGGGTTATCCCGTTCGATCGTGACGTTCAATTGTTGAGCAAGTGGATTCATGAAACCTCTCATCCTTCCAAGTGAATGAAGGCGCCGCATGGCTATCTGCCCGCCTGACCTTTTGGCGACTATTATAACACTTTTTGCCTGCGTGGAAACATCGAAGACCGAACTTTTTTTGTCGATTGTTGCCGTGCCGACAGGCCTGTTGTATCATGAATTCAATATGAACGACGGAACGGAGCTTTACGTTGACGAGATCACTAATGGATAAGGAGACGCGCTAACCATGCTGCATCTATCGCCATCATCGCTTGAACTGCTGCCGGCGTTCGCCAAGATCGTCTGCGAACCGAACTGGAAGTGGCAGAAGAGGGAGAAAGCGCTCGCGAATTATGATTTGTTCTATGTCTGGAGCGGAGAAGGAACGGTCGAGCTCGGGGATCGGCAATTCGAGGTAGGGGAAGGCAGCTGCTTCTTATTCCGTCCCGGCGACCATCCGACGGCGACGCATAACCCGCAGCGCCCGTTGGTGCTTACGTACATCCACTTTGACGTGAAGGAGACGCCGTCGGAGATTCCCATGTCGTATCGGACGATTCGGGACATGGTCGAGTTCGAGCATCTGCTCGCGCGTTACGTGAGGCTGTTCCTCGTGCAGACTTACGGTGCCGAGGAAGAGGCGCGCCTCATTCTGAAGATGCTGCTCATTCACTTGCTGCGCGAAGACAAGGAGAATCCGATCGAGCGCAAGGCGAGCAACCAATTGACGGAGGCGATTCACGAGATCGCGAATTACATCCGCCAGAATCCCGGCATTCAGCATCGCGTCGAGGATCTGGCGCTCAGAGCGAACCTGTCGCCGCGCTACTTCTCGATCAAGTTCAAGGAGATGATCGGGACCTCCGTGCAGAGCTATATGATCCGCAGCCGGATCGAGCGCGCGCAGCATCTCTTGATGCATGTCGGCATGAACGTCACCGAGGTGGCGGATGCGCTGGGATACCGGGATATTTTCTTCTTCAGCCGTCAATTCAAGCAATACACGGGCAAGAGCCCATCCGAGATCCGCTAGTCGCCGAGGCCCTCGCTGCGCATGGCTGCGGCATGCGGGCAGTAGCGCAGCATCAGCTCCCGCGTCTCGTCGTCCATGGGCGCATTTCGCTTCGACAGGCCGTCCATCACCTCGCGCAGCTCGTCCTCGCGCTTATTCTGCCCGAACTTGAACTTGCCCGTCACGCGGGTCGGCACGATCTTCACGACGGCCACCCCCTTCAGACGAGGGATGTAATCGCGATCCTCCGCATCGATCGGCTTATAGCCGCCCTCAGGCTGCAGCTTCCGCATCAGCGCCTCGAGCGCCTCTGCCTTCTCGTTCAGGTCGCTGACCGTCTCGGCCGTGCCGTCGATCAGCACCGACTTGAAGAAGGCCGTCGCCGGACAAGCCATGAGCGGATCGGTGAAATGCGAAGGAATGATCGCGTATTCCTTGGCGACCGCGAACGTGACGCGCGATTCCCCGCTTAGGGAAGCCATCTTCTCGCCGGCCCTGCTCCCGTGAAAATAGACGTTCCCGTTACGAAATACGTAGTTCAGCGGCGTGATCGACGGCGAACCGTCGCTGCGTACCGTCCCCAGATACCCGAACGACATCTCCTCTAAAAATTGCTCGACCTCGCGCGGATCGGTCGTTTCGAATTCTTGTCTGCGCATCTGTCTCTCATCCTCCCGTGTCGCTTCTCTCATTTGTGACCCTTCATAGCGCATGATTATGATCATTAGTGTACGTTCGGTATTGACAATGAAAAAGATCCAATTCATATTATTTTCAATGGACCAATTAAGCTCGGAGCAATTAGGGGGAATGCAGGTGGACATGCGACTGCTGCTGTTAATCAAGCCGAGATACAGCCAACTGCTCGCCGATGGGCGGAGCATGCGGGATGCGCTGTTCGAGGCGGTCCGCGGCGCGATGCTGCAAGGCGAGCTGAAGCAGGGGGACAGACTGCCGGCGACGAGGGAATTGGCAGGCAAGCTGGGCATATCGCGCGGGACCGTGAATGCCGTATACGACATGCTCTACGCGGACGGCTATATCCGTTCGGAGACGGGCAGAGGCACCTTCGCGGCATATCGTCAGGCGAGCTTAAGCAGCGCGGGCAGCGAAGGAACGGCAGGCGCTGCAATCGCGCTGTCGGCGTGGGGACGGCGCATGATGGATGATGCCTTCGTCAACGAGTCATTCGACACGTTCGCGACGGAGCCGAGGCTGGAGCTTGATCTTCGCGTGGGGCGGACGGATGTATCGGCTTTCCCTGCCGGGGAGTGGAAGCGGGCCGTCTATGCGGCCGTTCGGGAATTCGCGGAGAATGAGCGTGCGGATGCCTTCGCGACGGAGGGGCATGAAGGCCTGCGGCGGGCGATCGCCGTTCATCTGGCGAGGGAGCGGGGCATTGACGCGAAGGCAAGCCAGATCGCCGTGACGAACGGCTCGATGCAGGCGATCGCGCTCTTGGCCATGCTGTTGGTGGAGCAAGACGGCCAAGCGGTCATCGAGAACCCCAGCTTCACGGGCATCCGCCGTGCCATTCGAGCGGCAGGCGGCGTACCGCTGCCGGCCGAGGTCGACAAGTCGGGCATCGTGCCGGCCGACTGGCAGGCGAAGCTGCTGTTCGTGACGCCGTCCAGGCAATTCCCGACAGGCGCGGTGCTGGCGCTGGAGCGGCGGATCGCGCTGCTCGAGTGGGCTTCGCGCCGCGGGGCCGTCATCGTCGAAGACGATTACGACAGCGAATTCCGCTGGGGCGGACGGCCGATCGAGCCGCTCAAGGCGATGGACCGGGAGGGCCGCGTCGTATATGTAGGCTCCTTCTCGAAGTCGCTGCATGCGGATGTTCGCATCGGCTATGCCGTGCTGCCCGAGCGGCTCGTCGAGCCGTTCCGCCGCGCGAAGTTCTGGACGGAGCCGCATCCGACGGGACTCGTCTGGCAGCGCGCGCTCGCGAGCTTCATGGCGGACGGCGAATATGCCCGCCATCTAAGGCGCATGCAGCGCATCTATGGCAGGCGGTTGGAGCGGTTTCGGACAAGCGCGGAAGAGGCGTTGTCCGAATGGTTCGATATCTACCCGGCAGAGGCTGGTCTGCATGTATACGGGGAGTGGCGCGGAGCACCCGATCGTTACGATCAGCTGGCAGAGGCATGCCGACAAGCAGGCGTGGCATGGTCAGGGGGGCGGCGGCACTGGTACGGGGAGGAACCGATGCGCCGATCCGCGCTGTTCGGCTTCGCGCATCTGGATGAGGCGTGCATCGATGAAGCGGTGAGGCGGATACGGGCGGCCGCGAAGGTTCTATGTCACTGACAGCCGCTAAGCTTACTCCGCCTTGTAGCCGTTAATCCGCAGATGCGCTAGGAAAATTTCGTTCGCCGACGGGAGCGATTCGGGCGCAGGCCAGCGGTCGCTTTCCCAGATGCCGGACTGCTTCAAGGCGCGAGGGCAGTGGATGAAGCATTCTTCGACGTCTACGACGATGCCGAGAACAGCAGGCTTGCCCTTGAACTTCAACTCCTCGAGGATCGGATGCTCCTTAATGACGGCAGCTCTGCCATTGACGCGCAGAATCTCCTCCATGCCCGGTATGATGAATAACAATCCTGCGTGGGGGTAATTTAGAATATTGGACAATGTGTCTGCCCGCCTGTTGCCCGGCCGATCGGGAATGACCAGCTGGCCCGTGTTCGCGATATGGACGAAGCCGGGCTCGTCGCCCCGCGGGGATACGTCGCATGTGCCTTGACCGTCAGACGTGGCAATGAATATCAGGGGCGATAGCGAAATGTATGATTTTGCTTGCTCGTCGATCATCGAGATGCTTTTCTTCACGACGGCCTCATGCGGTGTCCCGATGAGCGCCCGAATCTCGTCCATCGATTGAACCATGTGCTGCCGAATATCCAAACGTTCCATAATTGCCTCCACTAACAGCCGACGTACGGTTGTCATTTTTTCGCCATGCGGCTGTCATTTTTTGTTGATCGCAACGGGAAGTTAAGTGCTATAATTTAGGAAATAGCGGCAGGCGGGACGCAGTCTTGCAGAGCGAGACTTGACAATTGTCCCGACTATAACTATTATCTAATTATAATCATTACAATCTACTCAACCAATCTCAGGAGGGAAAATCAAATGTCTCTTATCGGTAAAGAAGTACTCCCATTCAAAGCGCAAGCCTATCACAACGGCAAGTTCATCGAGGTAACGGAAGCGAACATGAAAGGCAAATGGAGCGTTGTCTGCTTCTATCCAGCGGACTTCACGTTCGTATGCCCGACGGAGCTCGAAGACCTTCAGAATCAGTACGCTACGCTGCAAAGCCTCGGCGTTGAAGTATACTCCGTCTCGACCGATACGCACTTCACGCATAAAGCATGGCACGACAGCTCGGAGACGATCGGCAAAATCACGTACGTCATGATCGGCGACCCTTCGCACACGATCTCCCGCAACTTCGACGTTCTGATCGAAGAGGACGGCCTTGCTGACCGCGGTACGTTCATCATCGATCCGGACGGCGTGATCCAAGCCGTCGAAATCAACGCAGGCGGCATCGGCCGCGATGCAAGCATCGTCGTCAGCAAAGTAAAAGCCGCTCAATACGTGCGTAACAACCCAGGCGAAGTCTGCCCGGCTAAATGGCAAGAGGGTTCCCAAACGCTTAAGCCGAGCCTTGATCTCGTAGGAAAAATCTAAAGGGGTTCAATGCCATGATACTGGATGCAGATATTAAAACACAACTCGGTCAATATCTTCAGCTGATGGAAGGAGACGTGCTGCTCAAGGTCAGCACGGGCTCCGATCCGGTATCTGCAGACATGCTGGCGCTCGTGGACGAGCTTGCCGGCATGTCCCCCAGTATCAAGGTCGAACGCACTTCTCTGCCGAGAACGCCGAGCTTCAGCGTGAATCGGATAGGCGAGGATACCGGCATCACGTTCGCCGGCATTCCGCTGGGACATGAGTTCACATCCTTGGTACTGGCACTGCTGCAGGTCAGCGGAAGAGCACCCAAAGTCGATGATAGCGTCATTACCCAGATTAAGAGCCTAAAAGGCGAATACCATTTCGAGTCATACATTAGCCTCACGTGCCATAACTGTCCGGAGGTCGTCCAGGCGCTCAACATCATGAGCGTTCTCAATCCGAACGTTACGCACACGATGATTGACGGCGCGGCCTACAAGGAAGAAGTCGAGCGCAAGAACGTACTCGCTGTGCCATCCGTGTTTTTGAATGCCGAACCGTTCGGCAACGGCCGAATGACGGTGGAGGAGATCCTCGCCAAATTGGGCAGTACGGCGGATGCATCGGAATTCAACGACAAGGAGCCGTTCGACGTGCTCGTAGTCGGCGGCGGCCCTGCCGGTGCCAGCGCGGCGATCTACGCGGCTCGCAAAGGCATCCGCACCGGCATCGTCGCGGAACGCTTCGGCGGTCAAGTGATGGACACGGTCGGCATCGAGAACTTCATCAGCGTGAAGTATACCGAAGGTCCGAAGCTCGCGGCAAGCCTCGAAGAGCATGTCAAAGCGTACGGCGTCGACATCATGAACCTGCAGCGCGCCAAGCGTCTGGAGAAGCGCGACTTCATCGAGGTCGAGCTCGAGAACGGCGCCGTGCTGAAGAGCAAGGCCGTCATTCTGTCCACCGGCGCACGCTGGCGCAATGTAGGCGTACCTGGCGAAGCGGAGTTCAAGAACAAGGGCGTGGCTTATTGCCCGCATTGCGACGGTCCTCTGTTCGCTGGCAAGCATGTCGCGGTCATCGGCGGCGGCAACTCGGGCATCGAGGCAGCCATCGACCTGGCGGGTATCGTGAGCCATGTAACGGTGCTTGAATTCATGCCGGAGCTGAAGGCGGACGCGGTCCTGCAAGATCGTCTCTTCAGCCTTCCGAACGTGACGGTCCATAAGAACGTGCAGACGAAGGAAATTACCGGCACGGACAAGGTGAACGGGATTACGTTCATCGATCGCGAATCGGGCGAGGAGCAGCATGTCGAGCTGCAAGGCGTATTCGTCCAGATCGGTCTCGTACCGAATACCGACTGGCTGGCCGACACGCTGGAGCGCACGCGCTTCGGAGAAATTGTCGTAGACAGCCACGGTGCCACTAGCCTTCCGGGCGTGTATGCCGCAGGCGATTGCACGAACAGCCCGTATAAGCAAATCATCATCTCGATGGGATCGGGTGCCACCGCAGCATTGGGCGCATTCGATTACTTGATCCGCAATTAAAAGGGCCTAATCCGATAAATAGCCGCTTCGCAGCCTTCAGGCCAGCGAAGCGGCTTATTTGCCGATTGATAATTGTTCATCCGTAAGTCCTCAATACGACCAGACATTCAATCGATTGCCGAATGGATCATATACATGCATCGCCCGCCAGCCTGTCCCCACGACATCCGACACGTTGACGCCTCGAGCCGATAACCTGGCGTGCTGCTCCACGATGTCCTTGGTGAAGAAGTATGGGCAGGCCGAACCGACAGGTTGAATAACTGATTCGACAGATGGATCGAATACCAAGTAACAATTGCCTTGAATCTCGATACACTTCTCGGGTACGACAATCTTCCCCGATTGCAATGCGAGATGGTCGCTGTACCACGACACGGCTCGTTGCAGATCAGGCACCCGAACGTACCAAGGCCCGAATCCGCTGATCGGAAAGCCTTCATGACCTTCATCGAAGCGTATGATCGCTCGCGAACCGTCGATGCATCGGATCGCAAAACATGGCCGGCCGTCAAAGCCAATCGCGATATCTCCCGTTTCGATTCCGAGCTGAACGAAATAGTCCCTTGCTGCATGCAGATCCGGACTATTGAACATGTAGCCGACATTCGTATTGGCTTGATTTCCTGCAGCCGGAAAATGTCGCAACGGTTCATTCGATTTGGCGGATTTCAGATGGATCAACCCTCCGGCGGGGAATGCAAGCGAGCTCATCTTCTCCGCTAAGCTATCGGGATCGTGACGGTCTTCCATCGTTGGCGATTGTAACAGCAGGCCGAGCACTTCCTTGTACCAGCGGACCGCGTTCTCATGCTCATCATAATGGACATAGACGAATCCGCCGTCCCAATCGAAGACCGGCCGAGGCTTAATGGCTTGCCCCTCTTGCGTCTCCTCGCCCCTAACAAGCAATGATTGCACGGTCACGATCGAACCAGCCGCGGCGCCGATGCCTATTTGACCGGCCAAGCGGCCATACTCCCCTGCCACACGAACTCTTTCCGTACCGTTAATCAGGAGAGCGGAATACTCCGCTTCCATAATCCAATCTACCGTTACCCATTCCTTGATGGGTATGCGGCCATTGCCGGAGAATCCGATCTCCTTCCCGGTCGCAGGGTCGCACCATCGAAGATCATCCGGATCGATCTCCCAATTCAGAATGACATAACCTTCGGCGAATCGAAACCGCATGTTGGTGGAATCCGTCATGGCGACGAACGTGGCCCGGAACGGTACTTTGTACATTTTCGGCGTAACGGCATAGCCTTTGTCATGGGCTAGCGACAAGCGATTCCGATCGCCATCCGGCGTAATCTGAATTCCGGCAGCGACCAGCAGCTTCACTTGGTTCGAGAAGGAAGGGCGGGAGGACGGCCGCAGCCCATGCAAGCCTGTTTTTAGATCGGCGCCTGCGATCCCCCGCATCCGCTTCTTGGCGGATGCCATTCGTTTCTTAACCGAATCGATCGTGAGGTCCAGCATGTCCGCGATTTCTTTCTGCGCGTAATCGCCGATGTAGTAGAGAATCACGATGCTCCGTTCGGACTCAGGCAATTCATTGATGAGCGTGTGAAGCTCTTCGACGGATTCATCCGTGACGATATGCCGATAGGGTTCGCCGCTCCAATCGACGTGCTCGGTATCGATCGAGATCGTCCGCAGCTTATTACGCCTGACATCGCGCATGCATTTCGAGAAAATGATTCTGCGAAACCACGCGGAAAATGCCGCCGAGGATTGCAGACCGTCGATCTGGCGCCAGACTTCCAAGAAAGACTCCTGTACGATATCCTCCGCCAAATGCTTGTCCTGCATGACGGAATACGCATACGCGAACGCCATGTCCTGATAGCGTTGAACGAGCAGTTCGAAAGCCTCGTTCCTTCTCTCCGAGCTGGTCTCCCGATTACATAGTTCATCGATGATTCCTGGCATCAGATACCTCCGACTCTCGTGTTGTCACACGCTTTGCTTTTCTGATAGGACCTACACTAATGCGCGTTGCCGAACGAAGGGATATGAATCGATTATGCTCCTGTTCGATATCGCTTGTAAAGAAATACGGACATGATACGCCGTTACCCGCCTGTCGCCCGTTCGTCATTGCGGGCGCTTCGTATGCTTGTTCATATACGTCCCTCCGGTTTCCGTAAATTCGACTAACCGAATATAAAGAGCCTGCAGCGGAGGGGAAAGTGCCGATTCTGCAAAAATTTTTTTTGTAGACTATAAGTATTGACTTTCCTATAAGGGTAAGGTTTACAGTGAGGTTAGTAGTTCCGGCCGGAATACGAGATGAAAGGTGTGTCCCCTGCGTGAAAATCGGTGAATTCGCGGAATTGAACCATGTAAGCGCCAAGATGCTTCGCCATTATGACGAGATCGACCTGTTCAAGCCTAGAGCGATCGATCCCCATACGGGTTACCGCTCCTATGAGGCGGAACAGTCCCATCACCTTAACTGGATTCTCATCCTGAAGGACCTGGATTTCTCGCTATCGGAGATCAAGGGCATCTTAAGCGGTCCCGTCGAAGCCGCGGCGTTCATCGACCGATTGGTTCAGAGGCGCATCGCAATCTCTTCATCGCTTAATGAACAGATCCAGAAAAAAATCGCGATCGATCGACTCATTGCGGTCGTCGAAAAGGAAGGATTCGAGATGAACAAGAAAATCGATTTGCTCCATGTCAATCAGGCAGACGTGCATGAAATCAAGAAGAACATTCCCAATATGGAAATGTTCCTTGATGAGGCGGGAAGCATCGCCAAGCAATGCGCGGACGATGACCGCATCGCCGTCTTTCGCTTCGACATCAGCCATTTCAAGCAAGTCAACGACAATTACGGCTTCGAGGTCGGAGACAAAGTCATTGTGGCTTGTTATCGGATGATCGAGTCCAACGTCAGAGACCGTCTGGCGCTCTCGGCCTTCGGGCGTGCCCATGGCGATGAATTCGTCGTGTTCGCCAAGGCGGATGAAGAGATGCTGTACGTCACCGCGCAAGCGATTATCGATGACATGAAGCGCTATGATTACAACAGCATCGGCTGCCCGAGGCAGATGGCATGCTACATCGGCGGAATCGTCGGACCTCGAGGCAGCATCTCCGATATTCGGAGCATGATCGAGCGTTCGATCGAATCGATTAACCTCGCGAGGAATAAGGGGCCCAACAGCATCCTGGTCGAGCAGTTTGCGAATTAACCGTGCCGGCCGTCAACGATGCCTGGCAGGATTGGACATGCGTTCCATGATCAAGGCTGCTCTGCGCCTGCTCAGCAGCCGGAGCATCTGGGCCATGAAGGCATTGCCGCGGCCGTCGATGATCGAGCATCGCCCTTGATCAATGCCGCGGAATCCGGCTTGCACAACCTTCTCCGGCGTGGAGAGCTTGCTTCCTGCGGCCATTTCGCGGCCGCCGACCGCATCGAAGAAGCCCGTATCGGTCGCGCCGGGACACAGCGCGAGCACGCGCACGCCTCTCCCGCGCGTCTCTGCCCAGAGTGCTTCGGAGAAGGATAGCACGAAGGCTTTGGTAGCTCCGTATACGGCCGAATAAGCGCAAGGCATGAATGCGGCCATCGATGCGACGTTCACGATAACGCCGTCCTTACGCTGAAGCATGCCGGGCAGCAGGCGATGCGCAAGATCGACTAGCGCGATATTGTTCAGCATGATCTCCTCCCGTTCGCGGATCGGGTCGATCTCCTCGAACCTGCCGTAAGTCCCGAAACCCGCGTTGTTGATGAGAATATCGACCGTCAAGCCGAGTCCCGCAATCTGTTCGGCCAGTATGCGGGGCGCGTCCGCTAACGATAAGTCGCAGGGCAGCGGGTAGACCTGTACGCCATGCCGACGGTTCAGCTCTAAGGCAAGCGTATCCAGCCTATCCTTGGAACGTGCCGTCAGCACGACATTACAGCCGCGTGCAGCTAGTTCTTGGGCGTACGCCTTGCCGATTCCGGATGAAGCGCCTGTGACGACAGCAAGCTTGTTACGATAGTCATATTTGCTCAATTCGATACTCCTCCTTGACTGCATGACGCTGCCGTTAATTAGCATCATCATACTGCCCGGCTGCGGGAGTAACCAGATCATGTCTATGCTAGTAACGGCATTAATAGGCAACCGCGTGATTGCTCTTTCGTTTCGGAGGTGTGACAATACGCCTATGCAGCCCTATAATAGTTGTAAACGGCATATCGGCGGCGGAGGTGTCGGACGTGACAACTTATCGGTCCTCGTCTGCTTTAGGCGAATTCATCAAATCGCGCAGGGAGCGGCTGCAGCCTTCGGAGGCTGGGGTGTCTCCGCTTCCAGGACGCAGACGGACCCCTGGGCTTCGAAGAGAAGAAGTGTCTTATCTTGCGAATGTCAGCGTGACTTACTATACGTGGCTGGAACAAGGCAGAGAGGTGAATCCTTCGCCGGATGTATTAATGAACATCAGTCACGCGCTCAAGCTGGACGAGGACGAGCGGAAGCATCTCTTCGAGCTGGCCAATGTAGACCCCGCGATTGCAGGCGCAGCGCCTAGCCGCAGAAGACCGGATGCCGGATTCTTGCAAGCGATCGTCGACCAGCTGCGATATCCATCATTCGTTACGGACGAAGCAACGGACCTGATTGCCTGGAATCGGTCGGCTGAGCTAATAGTGGCCGACTTCGGCAGTATGCCGGAGAGCGAACGTTACATGATGAATATCATGTTCACGCATGCGGATTACCGCCGCAAGCTCGTGAATTGGGAAGCTTATGCAAGGTACAGTACGGCTATGCTGCGGGCAACGCTGGACCGTTATAAGCATAATCCGTTATATATGGAGCGGTTTGAAAAGTTAAAGAGGGAAAGCGAGATTTTCGGGAAGTATTGGGAGCTCTACGAGATTAAGCAGAAGCGGGCCGCAACCGCGATCTTCCGTCTTCCGGACGAGCAGGAAATGGAGTTCGTGATTCATTCCGCGTCTGTCATCGACAACGATCCGGGGCTGCACTGGTGCATCTACGTCCCTGTACCCGGAACAGGCACGGAAGAGCGATTGCTGCGCATGCTGGAGCAGAATCAATAAAACGAGGCAAGGCCATCCCGCGGATGGCCTTGCCTCGTTTATTGAACTGCATAGATCAGAACGTTTCCGTATTCGCGCATGAATGTCTTGTACTCGGCATTTCCGTTCAACGCGATAACGGCGGGATACGCATTCATTTTGCGAAGGCGCAATGAAGTCAGTAATTCATGCTGCGAGTCGGCATAGAATTTGCCTTCTTCATAGCGGACAAGAAGCGGCGGAGCCGCAGCTTCATCGAGGTCATAATCGCGTGCAGCTAGGGATTGCCCGTTATCAGCAGGTTCGCGCCGGATAAGTCGCAGCGGGAGCTTCACGACTCCGAAATACAGCACTGCCCCATTCGCTAGATCATCAGCATACGGAGCAGCTTGCCCCGATAGGGGATAATAGCACTGCATCCATTCTTCGAGTATCCCGGCATTCGCATATTGTACGGCAGAAACAATCGTCGGCGAATACCTGATATCGTTCGCTGCATGCCTCGAATAGATGATCTTCTTGATCGAATCGAGCGATAAAAAGTATTCGTCAGCCAGCTCGGATACCGTCATTCCATGCGCATACTTATTGCGAATCATGCGGTTGCGCTTCTGCAATTGTTCGCGGTAGCCGGATGATTCGCCCCAGGCTCGCTTCTCCTCCAGCGCAGGTACGTAGAGAAGCTTGCCCGCTGCATAGCGCTGAACTTCTCTCAATAATTGTTCCGGCAGCACATCGCCTGCATTCTCGTATTTCATCTCATCACCATCTACAGGGCGTATATTCGATCTTTCAGTTCGCTGACGGATCGCATGATGGACATGCACGATTCCGTGTCATCGATGGAGGCATGCCAGCGGAGCACGCCGAGCCCTACGAAATAGGCCATGCATAAGAATCGTTCTTGGAAATCCGGCATGACGATGTTCCTCACCTTGCAATAGCGATGCAGCAATTCCGGAATGCGCAGGTACGGTTTATTCACATCCATAATCGCATAATCGAGCAGAAAATCGCCGATGCCCGACCTGCTCCAGTCCGGGAAGCCGACCGTCGTCTTGCCGTCCGTAATCATATTGGCGAAAAACGTGTTGTTATTGATTAAGTAACGCTGCCCTTCGCAGTACGGAATTCTGTCCTCCATTTCCTTGTAATAGGCCGCGAAGAAGTCACGGTCCATAACCGTCGTCTCGAACATCTCCCGCCAGTTGTACCAATACCCCTCATGGTTATCCGCGAACGAATCGGTCAGGAATTCCCTGCAGGATGCATACGCAGTGGCACAAGCATCATCGAATGGGCCATACCCTTCGATACCTGTAATATCGGAAGAGCTGATCTCGAAGATGGCGTCAAAAAACGTTTCGTGGCATTGTTCAAACTGCGTTGGAGTCAGTTGATCCGCTATAAACCCGTTCGGCGTCATGCTTACCTTATCGGAGAGTATCGATTTGATTATCGTGTCCTTTCCCATCGTGTTCACCCTTCACCTTCAATAGTGGATTATATTCCATCAGCTGCGCATCTGATAGGCTTAGAATAGCATTGGAGCCGCGCATGTAATAGGCAGAGAATAGCTTAAAGCATCTTTACACGTTCCGACAGAAAAGCCTCGCCGCCATGCAGAACGTTCTGCTTGGCGGCGAGGCTTTGACCATTACTTCAGCATCCCCAGCTTCTCGCCCATGCGTACCTTCTTGCCCGGCATCAGATCGCCTCGGAGCTCGAACGTATCGTCCTCGGTCAGCAATACGACCGTCGAGCCGAACTCGAAGTAAGCGAGCTCGCCGCCGCGTTCCGTACGCTGCACGGTCGCGTCGACGTAGCGGATGCTGCTGACGTTCATCGCGCCTACCTTCACGACGGCCACTTCGCCCTTCGCGTGCTTGATGTAGGTCACCAAACGTTCGTTGCGGCTCAGCACGCGCGGCATGTGGCGCAGCCCGAAGTCGTTCACCGGATACACGCGGCCGGGCAGATGCTCCCGCTCGACGATGACCCCTTCCACAGGGGCATGGATGCGATGGTAATCGGTAGGGCTCAGATAGAGGACAAGGCAAAAGCCCTGGCGATAATTCTCCGTTCTTGGCGATCCCGCGAGGAGCTCGTCTATCGAATAGTCCTGCCCCTTAATGTTCAGAATCGTGCCTGCGTGAATCTTGCCCGCGCCTGTGATTAAGGCGTCGACAGGGCTTACGAGCGAGCCCGGCTCGGGGTCGATCGCGCGCATGCCCGGCTTCAGCCGGCGCGTGAAAAATTCGTTCAGCGTGCTATATTCGTCAATCCGTTTCTCCGCTTCCTCTACCGCGATGCCGTACATCCGGGCGAACCGCGGAATAAGGCGCCGGCTGGCAGGGGATTGCGCGAAACGGCCGGTCAAGCGGGAGATCCACTTGCGCGAACTGAGCTCGGTCATCGTTCTCAGCAGCCATCTGCTCATGGTCGTCTACGTCACGTCCTTCCTGCATCCTTCTCTAAATTGCCTATCTGGTAAGTGTGACATATCCCCCTTAACAAATCAATAGACAATAGGATGCGCGCGAGCATAACGCTTTTGTCACAAAACCGCAACTTCTCTCGGTCCTCCGTGTGATACGTATCACAGTGCATGGACCTGCTTGAGGCATACAATCAGGTCAGGATTCGCCATAAAAAGTCAGGGATGGGGGAGAGCGAACGTGAAGCAGGATCAAGAGCAGCCGCTCAAGGGAACGTTCGTCGCCGTGCTCGTGCTCGGCGTCATACTGGCCGCATCATGGACGGCCGTATTCGTGCTGTTCATCAACCGATAACGAGGGGGACTTACCGGCATGCACATTCACAAATTGGAGAAAATCTGGCTTACGATCGGCATCTCGATGCTGGCCGTATTCCTGATCGTACTAGGGGTATCGGCGTTCGGGCAGGGGATGCAGCCGCCGAGCGAGCATTCGCACCGCATCGATCCGGCCAAGGCAATGGAGACGGCGCCGTTCGACAAGCGCGAGCTGAAGCAGATCGGCGAGAACGAGTACGAGGCCGTCATGATCGCGTTCGCGTTCGGCTATGAGCAGCAGACGATCGAGGTGCCGGTCGGCGCGAAAGTACATTTTACCGTGACGAGCACGGACGTCGTGCACGGCTTCGCGATACCGCGGACGAACGTCAACATGATGGTCGTGCCTGGGGAAGTCAGCCACGTGACGCATACGTTCGATAAACCGGGCGAATATCTGATTCTATGCAACGAATATTGCGGCATCGGCCATGAGATCATGGCAGCGAAGGTTATCGTGACGGGAGGAGAGAGCGCATGAGCAGCGCATCCGCATCATCGCATCAGCCGTTCGACAAGCGCGACAGCAAGCTCGTGCTGGCCCATATCCTGTTCGCGTTCGCGGCGCTTACGATCGGCGGCATCGCCGGCCTGTTGCAGGGTCTCGTGCGCGGCGGCATGGTTACGCTGCCTGGCGAGATCGGCTATTATCAGCTGCTGACGGCGCACGGCGTCCTGATGGCGCTCGTGTTCACCACGTTCTTCATCATGGGCTTCATCTACGCCGGACTCGCCAAGACGCTCGGCGGCCACCTGATGGATTGCTCGAGACGGTTAGGCTGGGCAGGCTTCACGGTCATGGGGACCGGTACCGTGCTCGCCACGATCATGATCCTGCAGAATAAGGCAACGGTGCTGTACACGTTCTACGCGCCGATGAAGGCCGATTCGCTATTCTACATCGCGCTCGTGCTCGTCGTCGTCGGCAGCTGGCTCAGCGGCGCAGGCATGATCCGCAATTACGCTTATTGGAAAAGAACGCACCGCGGCCAAACCTCGCCGCTGTTCGCGTTCATGGGCATCGTGACGATGGCGCTCTGGATGATCGCGACGCTCGGCGTGGCGGTTGAGGTGCTGTTCCAGCTGCTGCCGTGGTCGCTCGGCTGGGTCGATACGGTCGACGTCATGCTCAGCCGCACGCTGTTCTGGTACTTCGGCCACCCGCTCGTCTACTTCTGGCTGCTGCCGGCGTATATGTGCTGGTACGTCTGCGTGCCGAAGATGATCGGCGGCAAGCTGTTCAGCGACGCGCTGGCACGGCTGTCGTTCCTCTTATTCCTGCTGTTCTCGATTCCGGTCGGCTTCCACCACCAGCTGATGGAGCCGGGCATCTCGCCGTTCTGGAAATACCTGCAGGTCGTGCTGACGTTCCTCGTCGTCATCCCGTCGCTCATGACCGCGTTCTCGCTGTTCGCGACGTTCGAGCTGGCAGGACGCAGACGCGGCGCGACCGGGCTGTTCGGCTGGGTGAAGAAGCTGCCTTGGAAGGATGCCCGCTTCTTCGCGCCGTTCATGGGCATGCTGATCTTCATTCCGGCGGGCGCAGGCGGCCTCATCAACGCGAGCAACCAGATGAACGCGGTCGTGCATAACACGATCTGGGTAACGGGCCACTTCCACTTGACGGTGGCATCGAGCGTGGCGCTCACGTTCTTCGGGATCGCCTATTGGCTCATTCCGGCTGTTACGGGTCGCAAAATGACGGCGAAGCACCACAAGTGGGGCATCATTCAGACGATCGTATGGGCCGCTGGCATGTTCCTGATGTCCGGCGCGATGCATCTGGTCGGCTTGTTCGGCGCGCCGCGCCGGACGGCATACACGACCTATGGCGACAATGCGGAAGCCGTATCCTGGATTCCGTACCAGGTCGCAATGGCCGTCGGCGGCATCATCCTGTTCGTCGGCATCATCATCCTGATCGGAATCACGGTGTCGCTGTTCCGCGCGCCGAAGGGCGAAGAGGAATTCCCGATCGCCGAAGCCGAGGCAGATGCGGCGCCGACGCCGCGCTTCCTCGAGCGCTGGTCGGTCTGGATCGGCATTGCGGTCGTCCTCATCCTGATCGCGTACACGGTTCCGGTGATCGACATGATTACGAGCGATGTGCCGGGCTCCGAGGGTTACGTCACTTGGTAGACTAACGAACGATAAATAGGTACATGTCTGTCTTTGGACGGCGCCGTGCCGGTCCCTCTCGCCTTGCGTATGCTGTAAAAGGTATACGTGAGGAGGAGGTTCGATCGCTATGGCACCGTCCAAAATCGCTTTTGTGACACCTGGCTCGTTCCCGATTCCGTCCCCGAACAGCAGCTCGGTCGAGCGTATCATCGAGCATTACGTGCCGCTGCTGGATCGCTCCCGCGTGGAGCCGCGCATCTACGGAAGGCTAGGGCCGCGCCTGCGGCGAATCGGCCGCGTGCGCAGCGTACGCTGCGAGAGGTTCCCGGCCGCGAACAAAGCGCGTTACGCGGCGTCGGTTGCCCGGGCAATACGCGGATTTGCCCCTTCGATCATCCACGTGGAGAACCGGCCGATCATTGCGCTTCGCATGAAGAGGCGTTTTCCGGGGAGGCAAGTGTGGCTGAGCCTGCAATCGAATACGTTCATCGGCCGCCGATATATCGGCAGAGACAGACTGCTGCGGAGTCTGGCTGCCGCGGATCGAATCGTCGTCAACAGTCATTGGCTTCGCGAACATGTCGCATCGCTGGCGCCGTCGGAAGCCCGCAAGCTCTCCGTCGTCCCGCTCGGGGTAGATACGGCAAGATTCCAATCGCGCTTCAGTCCCGCCGGCGAAGCCAGGCGCCGCGAGCTTCGGGAGAATCGCGGGTGGCAGGGCCGGAAGGTGGTGCTGTTCATGGGCCGGGTCATCCCGAAGAAGGGCGTTCACCATCTCGTGGATGTCCTGCCGGCACTCGTGCGAGAGCATCCGGACGTGCTGCTCGTGATCGTAGGCAGCCCGTTCTACGGCTCGCATCGAACGACGAGCTATTCAAGGAGGCTCGCGCATGCGGGCGCTCCGTTCAAGAAATGGCTGCAGTTCATCCCCTATGTGCCGTATACGGAGGTGCCGGACTGGTTCCTCGCAGCCGATGCCGCCGTCGTTCCCTCCGGCGCGAACGAAGCGTTCGGGCTGGTGAACGTGGAAGCGATGGCCTGCGGACTGCCTGTCGTGGCGACGCGCTCCGGCGGGATGCCGGAGATCGTGGAAGACGGCGTCACCGGCTTCCTGGCGGATCCGGCGCATGTGAAAGCGGATTTGTCCGAGAAGCTCGGCCTGCTGCTTCGGGACGAAGAACTTCGGAACCGGCTCGGGATGAACAGCCGCATGCGCGTGGAGGAGCGGTTCACGTGGCAGCGCTCGGCTGAAGCGTGGATGCGGGTATACGAGGAGA
>JAEZCJ010000086.1 GCA_023433615.1 Bacillota bacterium
GAATTTTTCTACAACCGCAAGCGGATCCACGGCTCACTTGGATACCTAACGCCGGCCCGGTTCGCTGCGAAGTTTGATAAGAGAAAAACGGCATAAGTGGTGTCCACTTTCTTGACAGAGGTCCAAAAGTGCAATTAATTGCTTGAAAAATAGCCCTTTCCGAGAATTGGCCTAAATTAGTGGTAGGAAATGCACTTACCACTTAGGCATCGGCGATTCAGCCCAAATTAGTAGTAGAAATTCACACTAATGCTGCCGGACGTCACTACCAGCCCAACCTGCTGCTGCATCCGCCTCCCATACCTGCTAACCTGCCCTGTCCCCCAACTCACTCCAAGCAACCACCGTTACCGTTCCCGCCTGACACGACTTTCTTTCGCCTCGGCCTTCTACGCACTGTTTGGTGAGTTTAACTCCCGATGGCGGCGACCGGCTGGTTTCCCAAAAATCAGCTTGAAGAGGCTTTCAGGACAGCTCCCCGAATATGCCGCCCAGATAAGCATCCAAGTCGACCTTGATCGGCATGAGGTAAACATGGCCGCCGGCGCCAGCCGCGAAGGCGAGCGCTTCGCGCGCATTATTCGCGTTCCACTCCAGCGTCGGCGCGAAGGAACGCGGGAACACCGCGTTATTCTTCGTCTCCCAATAGCTGCGCGAGGCATCCGTCATGACGGGCGAGACGCCCCAATAAATCTCGCAGCCCTCTAGCAGCTCCGCATAGACCCCCATCAGCCGCGTGTCGAAGAACGGCTGCGTGAAGAAGCCGTCGGCGCCTGCATCGAGCTTGCGCTTCGCATAACCGGCTTCCTCGCGTATGCTGCCCCGGTACGGGTCAAGCGCCGCGTACACTTTCAGACCCGGCGATTCCCGCTTCAGCTTGCGGATCAAGTCGATGCTCGTTGTGTCGAACGTCTGGCGCGACATGTCCGTCGGCGGGTCGCCCGTGACGACGAGCACCTCTTCTATCTCGTGCTCGGCGAGATACGTCAGCAGCGGCCAAGGCTTCTTCGCGTCGAAGTCGATCGCGCGCAGATGCGGGATCGCCCGCTTGTAGTACGGCTTCACGGCAGCCGTTCCTTCCCAGCTCCGCATCGGCAGCCGAGCCAGGTCCGGTATGTTGACGGTATCGATATTCGCGTACTTATTCCGTATGCCCGCCAGCTCCGTCTGGAGCCGCACGATGTCTCTCGGAACCAATTCAATGGAAATATGCATCTATGCCACCTCTGATTCTCCCATTATACACGAGCAATCGACATTGCGGGATGGTGGTTGCTGGAGAAATTTCGCGAGGCACGGCGGATCGGATACGCGCAATCTCGCAGACGAAAAAGAACGCCGCACCGGCAAGCCGTACCAGCGTACTGGCAGGGCATGCGTGAACGGCGTTCCGATATCTTGCAGCCGGGGCATGAGCCCCCTCTCACGTACGGCTTCGCATGAACGCGCCGATTCGGCGAGCCGCTTCCGCAAGCCGTGCCTCCTCTTCCACCAGCGCGATGCGCACATAGCCCTCGCCTTCCGACCCGAAGGCGCTGCCCGGCACGATGGCGACCCCCGCCTGACGAACGAGCTCCCGCGCGAATGTCCGCGAGGACCAGTCGCCGGCAGGCAGCGGCGCCCAGACGAACATCGTCGCCTTAGGCAGCGGGACGGCCCAGCCCTCCCGCTGCAGCGCGTCGACGAAGACGTCTCTTCGCCGCTCGTAGACCGCGCCGACCGTGAGGCCTGCGTCTCCGCGTGCCATGTCCTCCCGAAGCGCCGCGATGCCGGCCTCCTGAACGGCCTCGAAGACGCCGTAGTCGAGGTTCGCCTTCAGATCGCGCAAGGCGCCGACCGCCTCGCGATTGCCTGCGACGAACCCGATGCGGCCTCCCGCAAGATTGAAGCTCTTCGACAAGGAGTGGAATTCCACAGCGATGTCCGCAGCGCCCTTAATCTGCAGGATGCTAGGCGGATTATAGCCGTCGTAAGCCATCTCCGAATACGCCAGGTCGTGGACGACCAGCACGCCATGCTGCCGTGCCTTGGCGACAAGGCGTTCGAAGAAGCCCAGATCCGCGACGGCCGATACCGGGTTGCTCGGATAGTTCAGCAGGATGAATCGAGCCCGCTCCCATACGTGATCCGGAATCGCGCCGAGATCCGGGAGGTAGCCGTTATCGCTGCGGAGCGGCGCATAATACGGCTCGACGCCCGCGACGGCAAGGCCCGCGGCATAGATCGGGTAGCCGGGATCCGGCACGATCGCCGTATCGCCGGGATTGCAAACCGCAAGCGCCAGATGCGCCAGTCCGTCCTGCGAGCCCATCAGCGTCAGCAGCTCGCGTTCCGGATCCATGCTGATGCCGAACCGCCAGGCCAGCCACTCGGACGCCGCCTGCCTGAAGGCGCTGCTGCCGCGGGAAGACGGATACCGGAACGCATCCTTCCGCCCGACAGCAGCGGCCATCGCTTGCCGCACCGTGTCCGAGGGCGGCAGATCCGGGCTGCCGATGCTGAGATCGATCACGTCGACGCCTGCTTGCAGTGCCTCTGCCTTCCATTCCGCAGCTTCCGCAAAAATCGACGAGCCCAGCCGGCTCAGCCTGTCCGCCCGCCATGCTTTTGCCCTCGCCGGTCCGCTCATGCGCGGACACCCCACGCCTGCTCGTATTCCTCTTCCTTGTAGCCGACAGTCAGCCTTTCGCCGTCTGTCACGATCGGACGTTTCACCAGCCTGCCGTTCGAAGCCAGCACGGCGATCCGCTGCTCCTCCGTCATCGCCGGCAACTTATCCTTAAGCTTCTGTTCCTTATATGCGTCGCCGGACGTATTGAACAGCTTCTTCAGCTCCAATCGGCCGATCCGCAGCCAGCCTCGGATCTCTTCCTCCGATGCCGGCTGCTCGAACAAATCATGCAGCTCCAGCTCGTATCCCTGCCCTTGCAGCCGCTTCACGGCACTGCGGCAGGTGCCGCACTTCGCGTAATGATACACTTTCAGCTTCTTGCCCACTGTTACCGTCATCCCTCTCGACTCTCGTATTCGATCCCGCTCATGCGGCTGTGCCCCCCGTTACCGTTCGCTGCGCAGATAAGCCTCCAGCCGTTCAAGATCGGCCGGCAATGCGGCTTCGAAGCGCATGCGCTCCCCCGTCATCGGGTGCGTCAGCGCAAGCTCCGCCGCATGCAGCGCCTGCCTGCCCGCAGCCTCCTCAGCGCCAAGCATCCATTCGTCCATCACTTCGGCCGGCAGGCCATACATGCGGTCTCCGGCCAACGGGCAGCCGATATGCTGCATATGAACGCGAATCTGATGCGTCCGGCCCGTCTCCAGCTTCAGCCGAATCTTGGCTGCCGCTTCGCTCCGATAGCGTTCCACCGTCTCGTAATGCGTCACCGAAGGATAGCCTGTCGGCGTCACGATCCGGACATGCGGCGAATCGGGATTGCGGTCAATCGGCTCATTCACGGTCCCTTGCCGAGGGACAGGCACCCCGTATACATAAGCGATATAGGCCTTGTCCACCTCGCCGCGCTGCAGCTGCTCCGACAGCTGCTGATGGATATAGCCGTTCTTCGCGATCGCCACGACGCCGGAAGTGTCCTGATCCAGCCGGTGCACGGGCCGAAACCGGACGCTCTCGCCTTTCTCCCGCCAATGGTGGACAACGCCGTTGGCCAGCGTGCCCGTGTAATGGCCATGCGTCGGATGCACGACGATCCCCGCAGGCTTATTGACGATCAATAGGTACGCGTCCTCGTAGACGATCGACAGATCCATCGGCTGCGGCATAATATCGTCCGACCGTTCGGCCTCCATGCGCAGCGCGACGACGTCGCCCGCTTTCACCTTATGCGACGTATACACGCGCTCGCCGTTCAGCGTTAACCCTTCCTCCGTCATCTTCAGGCGGGACAGCAGCTTGCGCGATACGCCGAGCCGCCGTTCCAGCAGCCTGCGGACCGTGATGCCGTCTTCGCCGGGTTCGACGGTTACCGCGATCGCTTCATAGTATTGCCGCTCGCTCATCGTGAGCTGCGAGGCTTGCCGAACACGTCCGCGCTGCGTACGTACAGGACGTCCTCGACGCCCAATCTCGCATTCGCTGCGCGTGCCGCGGCGAAGAAATAGTCCGACAGCCGATTCACGTATTTGACTGCGTGCTCGTTAACCGGATGCTCTGCCGCCAGCGTCACGATCCGCCGTTCCGCGCGTCTGCACACCGTACGGCACACATGGAGCAGCGCTGCCTCTTCCGCTCCGCCGGGCAGTATGAACTTGGTTACCTCAGGAGCCTGCGGAATCCAAGCATCGATCTGCTTCTCCAGGCGTTGGATCGGTTCCGCCGATATCTTGTACGCGGAAGGCTCGCTCGCGAACGCGAGATCGGAGCCGCAATCGAACAGCTCCTGTCCGATCTCGATCAATTCCGCCGCCATGTCGTCCAGCTTGCCGGAGCGGCCCAGCACGGCTGACGCTTGACCGACGAACGCATTCAGCTCATCGAGCGTGCCATAAGCTTCAACCCGTATATCATCCTTGCGGACTCTTCCTCCTATGATCGAAGTCTGTCCGGCATCTCCCGTACGTGTATATAGCTTCATCGACATTCCCCTTTCGCATCACCGCTGCATGCCGCTCGATACAGCGAGCGGAAGCCTTCGAGTTGCAAGGCTTCCGCTGACTGTCTTGCGTCTGCTTGCTCAGCCGTTCGAGCAGCTGAGCTTGTGACGCATATATTCGTTAATGACGACATCCAGCTTACGGCTGATCTCGATGACCCGCTCCGCATTGAACGTCGATTCTTCCATGTAAGTCAATTCCATCTTGCATCGCAGGATACGTATCTCATCTTCCAGGTGATCGATGGACGGGGATCGCTTTCCTTTTTGAAGTATGCCCATGCTCCCGATTTCCGCGAGCCTGGATTCGACCTGTGCCAATCCCTTTCCTCCTCTGCCTGATAGGTTCCGATAAGTCTGCCGCTGCAGTCAAGTCAACTTTCTGATAAATTATAACAGATCCATTGCCCGAACGGACAATCAATTTCTCAACCTTTTTTGACATGCTCGACGAAGCGGCCGATTCGCTCCAGCGCTTCGTTCAACTGCGACACGGAGGTGGCATACGAGCAGCGCAGATGCCCTTCGCCGCCGGCACCGAACACGTTGCCCGGCACTGCCGCTACCGCGCCTTCTTTAAGCAGCCGCTCCGCGAACGTCTCCGAATCCAGGCCGGTGGACGCGATCGACGGAAAAGCATAGAATGCGCCCTGCGGCTCATGGCAGTCGAGGCCGATATCCCGGAATCCCTTCACGACGAGACGGCGCCGCTGATTATACGACTCCATCATCCGTTCCATCTCTTCCATCCCGTTCGTAAGCGCCTCGAGCGCCGCGACTTGCCCCATAATCGGCGCACACATGACGGTATACTGGTGGATTTTGAGCATCGCTCCGATCAGGTCCGGGTGCCCGCATGCATACCCCATGCGCCATCCCGTCATCGCGAAAGCCTTGGAGAAGCCGCTGACAAGTATCGTACGGTCCTTCATGCCCGGCATTGCCGCGAAACTCGCGTGCTTCGTGCCGTACGTCAGTTCGGCATAGATCTCGTCGGAGATCACGATAAGATTATGCTTCTCGACGACCTTGGCGATCGGCAGCCAGTCCTCGTAAGTCATGATGCCGCCCGTCGGGTTGCTCGGATAACAAAGAATCAGCACCTTGCTGCGAGGCGTGATGCAGGCTTCGACCTGTTCCGCCTTCAGCTTGAAGCCGTCCTTGGCGAACGTCTCGATGCCGACCGGCACGCCGCCTGTCAGCGAAGTGATCGGGGAGTAGGAGATGTAGCACGGCTCCGGCACGAGAATTTCGTCCCCTGGATCGATGAGCGCGCGAAGCGCCAAGTCGATCGCCTCGCTGCCTCCGACGGTCACCATGATTTCTTTCATGGGGTCGTAGGCAACCTTGAAGCGATCGGATAAGTATTGGCCGATCTTATTCCGCAGCTCCGGCATGCCGGCGTTCGACGTATACTGCGTCTTGCCGGCTTCCAGCGATGCGACGCAAGCGTCCCTCACATGCCATGGAGTTACGAAATCAGGCTCCCCTACCCCAAGCGTGATGATGTCCTTCCGATTGCTGACAAGATCGAAGAAACGGCGGATGCCGGAAGGCTTGATATCCTTAACGCGCGGTGACAAGAAATCCGACATCGATTCGCGCGCGGGCTTACCGATTGCTTGCTGCTCTTTATCCTTGATCACGTGGCGCACCACCCTTTACGGCGAAATGACGAGACGCTGATCGCCTTCGGTTTCCGCGAAGATGATGCCGTCTTGTTTATATTTTTTCAAGATAAAGAAAGTCTTCGTCGATAAGATCGATTCGATCGGCGACAGCTTGTTCGAGACGAAAGAGGCCACTTCCTTCAGGTTCCTGCCCTCTACTTCGACGAGCAGGTCGTATGCGCCGGACATCAGATAGACCGACTTCACTTCAGGATACAGATAGATGCGCTCGGCGATGCCCTCGAAGCCTCTGCCGCGTTCCGGCGTAATCTGAACCTCGATCAATGCCGTAACTTTGTCGTCCTCGACTTTGCTCCAATTCACCACGGTCGCGTATTTCACGATCACGTGCTCGTCCTCGAGTTCCTTGACGATCGCCTTGACTTGCTCCTCCGGAATGTCAAGCATCGTGCCGATCAACGCCGCGCTTCTTCTCGCGTCTTCCTTCAACAGGTCCAACACTTTCAACTGCATCTCGTTCATCGCGTGTAAGCCCTCCCGTCTTCCGTTGCAAGATATAAATTCTATATTACAACGATTCCCTAATTCCTGCAAAATAAAAAAGAACGCCATAAGAAAAGGCGCTTCCGTCGACGGGAGGCGCCTGGTCCGTTAAGCATTGCCCTTATGGTAAATGAATCGTCTTTACGTGGTTAAAATGAATGAATATGGATTGGCCTGCCGCGTTCGTAAGCTCCAGCAGCTGGTTATCGAGCCCTCGGAGCACGCCGATCTTATTCGGCGATTCGCCGAGGTCCAGAATAACGAATTCCCCCACGAGCTTGCGAAGCTGCTGGTCGAACGTTCGCGTCAGCGACACGGATGAGGGCTTAAGCGGGAATTGCTCGGATGACAGCAAGTACGGCGTTACGTTCGGATGGTAGGGCGTCAAGTATTTCAGATGGTCGAGCGAGATGATGACGGAGTGATAGACAGGCGAGTAAAAGACGAAATAATCGTTCATGACGCTCATGACGTAGCCGTGGATCGAATGATTGCCCGTAATGTAGAGTTCCGAGAACATCCCCTTGGCACTCATCAGCACCTTCCGGTAAGAGATCGGTTCTGTCTGCGGATCGAAAGGCAGCTCTTGATCGTTTACTTCTTCCTCGTACATGGACGCTTGGAGCTGTTGGATATGAATCAACGGCACATAGTAGAATTGGCTGACGCCGCGAATGACCGCGATATCCGGTCCCATATCGATCAGCCTGCCGCGGATCGGCATCGATCTGCCTGACACTTCGATGTCGACTAGTCGATCGAAAAGCGGATGTTGTTTTTCCTTCACGCGTGAACCTCCTTCCCGGCACGTTTCGCTTGATCCTGAGCCGGAGATGCATCCCCATGCTAAAGATGCAGGCCGGCCGCATGGCCGGCCCGATTGTATGGACGCTGCCTCTCTTGGGCATACCTCCTCGCGAGTGACTTTAGCGGCTTGTGCGGCGGCTTCCTGCAGCGGACTTGCGGTGCGCGCGCGCTTGCGCTAGCGTATTGCCCCTTTGAGCGCCGCCGGTGTGTGTGCCTCTCGTCCGATTGCCTCCCGTGCGGCCGCCCCCTGTGCGGTTGCCACCAGTGCGGTTGCCCCCTGTGCGGTTGCCTCCCGTGCGGTTTCCCCCTGTGCGGTTGCCTCCCGTGCGTTCTCCATGCGTTTTATTTTCGTTCGATTTGTTTCCTCCGCTTTTATGATTCCCGCCGCTCTTATTGTTCCCGTTGCTCTTGTTGCCCTTCTGCTGTACCACGCTGACCGAACGAATGTGATGCAGCGGGATGCGAATCGCTTCCTTGTTCGACACGAGCAGCAGCGTGTCATTCGTGACTTCGACGACGAAGCCTGCTACTTTCTCGGGCCCTCCTTGGTTAATCTGTACGAATTGCTGGCGCAGCTGGCGCAGAACGCCGTTGAAGTTCTCGGCGACGATATACGTGGTTGAGCGTCCGCCCGTACCTCCTGCCATCTCCGTGATACTCTTCACATGCGCGGCGTTGACATACACGACGCCTGTTTTCGTCTGAAGCACGAGATAGTTGCTGTGGACGGCCAGCAGACGCCCAGTCAGCGCATCCGGACCTCCTCGATTGACCTTTACGTGATGACCGATCAAGCTGTTGAGATAGTTCGTATGCTGAGCTGCCGCAGCATAGTTCTGCATCATCTGATATGCCATTGACAATCCCTCCATGGTTCTTGATTGTACCTGCCGGTTTCATAGATTCGCTTGCCCACCTGACCGTCTTTTCTCGCTGACCACCCCCATTTCTCGACTCCGGAACCGATATCTCGGAGGATAAAGTGTAATACAAGCATATGTGACCCTCTTTCATTCGGTACTAGATGGAAGGCTATTTCTAGTAAAGTCATGTCGTGCGACTATCGCGAGCAATAGATTTGCGACATAGCTTGTATAAACCGAATAAGGAGGAGATTCGATCAATGGATAAAGCGGAGAAGAACGGCAAAGACGGTCGCACAGGCAGACGGACCGGCGGACGCAAAACGGGCGGACACAAAACAAGAGGACGGACCGGCGGGCAAACCGGTGGACGCCGCACGGGAGGACGCACGCACGGACGGACCGGCGGGCAGACCGGCGGACATGGCACGGGAGGACGCACGCACGGACGTACCGGCGGGCAGACCGGCGGACGCCGCACGGGAGGACGCACGCACGGACGGACCGGCGGACACACGGGCGGCAGCATGGCCGGTAGCGTCAATAGTCAGGGGGCACGCGCATCGGCAGCGTGGCCGTACAACGGCGGTTATTGGCCTTCCGACTGGTATATCGACACGGACAAGTGACCAATCGCCGGGCATCCGAATAGAGTAACGAATAAGAAGCCTATCGTCATGGCGACGACAGGCTTCTTATTCGTCTCTGGAGGAGTTGGTCGAATGTCCGCCGGGAATATCCCGATTCGGCATGTGGTCGTCGAGCCGTCTCAATGGCGCGCCCTCCATCTCGATCCTTATGGAGATCAAGCGGTTTCCGCTCGGGTCACGGCCGGCCATCGCATCTACGAAGCCCAGCTTCGGATCCGCGGAGGACACACGCGAGGCTACCCGAAGCCGTCGTATGAGCTGCGCATACAGGGCGGCCATACGTTTCATTGGAATGCAGAGTACGACGATCCTGCCATGATGCGCAACGCGCTGTCGTTTTATTTTTTCAACCAGATCGGCGTACCGGCTCCGAAAACCGCGCATTTCAGATTAATCGTCAATGGCGAGCCGCTGGGCGTCTATCTGGAGATCGAAGCCGTCGTGCCCGCGTTCTTCCAGGCGCGCAAGCTGTCCTACCGCTCAATCGTCTATGCGATCAATGACCGCGCTCATTTCGGCCGGAACGAACCGCGTTCCAAGACGCCCAAGCGCACGTTGTTCGCCGGTTACGAGCAGGTCGCCGGAGATGAGGGCACACGAACGAGGCTGATCCGCTTCATCCGAGGCGTCAACCGTCTGAAAGGCGCCGCGCTTCGCCGGCATCTGGCAAGCAAACTGGATATCGACAATTACTTGGCTTGGCTCGCCGGCGCCGTGCTGACCGGCAATTACGACGGATTCGAGCAGAACTATGCGCTGTACGAGCATGCGCCTTCCGGCAAATATCGGATCATTCCATGGGATTACGAGGGAACATGGGGGCGCAACTGCTTCGGCGTGCCATGCGGGAGCCGGATGGTCCGCCTGCAGGGTTATAACGTATTGACAGCCAAGCTATTCCTGTTCGCGAAGTACAGGAATGCTTACAAGCTGCTCATGCGCCGCTTATTGCGCGAGCATTTTACCGTGCGCGGCATAACGCCGATAGCCGCGCGCATCAGCCGCACGATAGCGGCCGATCTGCGGACTGATCGTACGCGCAAGCATCCGTTCGCCATCTTCCAAGGCGAGGTCCGGTTCATTCGCCGCTATGTGCGGGATCGCCGCAGCTATATTCGGCGAATGCTGAGACAGTGGAACTGATCGGGGATTAGAATAAGTCCATGCTGAGGTATCGCTCGCCGGTATCCGGCGCAATGCAGAGCACGCGGCGTCCCGCTCCGAGCCGGGCCGCCACCTGCATGGCTGCCCACACCGTCGCGCCGGACGACGGTCCCAAGAGCAATCCTTCCTCGCGTGCCAGGCGGCGCATCGTTATCAGCGCATCCTCATCCTTGACTTGAATAATCTCGTCGTAGACGGCCGTATTCAATATAGCCGGAATGAAGCCGGGACTCGTCCCCACCAGCTTGTGCGGTCCCGGCTGCCCGCCGGACAGCACCGGGGACCCCGCCGGCTCGACTACCGCGACATGGAGTCCGGGCAGCTTGGCCTTCAGCGCCTCGCCAGTACCGGTAATCGTACCTCCCGTACCCGACGAAGCCACGAATGCGTCAAGCCGTCCTTCCGTCTGCTCGAGAATCTCGACGGCTGTCGTCCTGCGATGAATGTCAGGATTGGCCCGATTCTCGAATTGATTCGGGATGAGGCTTCCCGGCCGCTCCGCTTGCAGCTCCAGCGCCTTCTTGATCGCGCCCGGCATCCGCTCGGAGGCCGGCGTGAGCACGACCTCCGCACCGTATGCTTGGACCAGCCGGATGCGTTCGATGGACATATTGTCCGGCATGACCAGAATAAGTTTGTAGCCCTTCGCCGCGGCATTCATGGCCAGTCCGATACCGGTATTGCCGCTGGTCGGCTCGATCAGCGTGCCTCCAGGCCGCAGCAGTCCTTGCCGCTCCGCTGTCTCGATCAGCGCGAACGCGGCGCGGTCCTTCACGCTTCCGCTCGGATTGAATCGTTCGAGCTTGACGAGCACTTCGGCCGAATGGCGGTCGGCCATTCGAATACGGACTGCCGGCGTATTGCCGATCAGTTCCGTTATATGCTTCACGATACGTGGCATGTGGCTCAACCTTTCCCATTAGCTTGCTGCGCCATCCGGCTCTTGATGAACAGCCAGCCGAAGAGCGGTGCTGCCCCGACTGCGAACAGAATGCCGGTCAACGCGACCGTCGATTGGGTCATCGATACGACGACCAGATAGACCGCGAGTCCGACCGTACGGCCGGCAATCAGTCCGCATTCGCGCAGTACGATCAGTTCTTCCCTCCGCTTGGCGCTCTCGGCGGATGAGCCGATGAGATCGAATACCGCCGAAGTCATCGGGATGACATAGAGCGGCATGAACACCGCAATTCCGATCCCAAGGCTTAGCAGCGTGACGTAATTGGCATTGACGAACAGAACGGCAGACAGCGCGGATACGACCGCTGCCCCGATCAGCATCGCTCCGCGCCGATTGGACGCATGCAGCTTGCGGCCGATCAGCCAGAAGCTGAACAGCGCCGTTAATGACGTCCACAGCGTAAAGTTGCCGAGACTCTGCTCCTTATTCGTGGACAGGAATACTAAGAGGCCCAGCAGGAACATGAAGACGCCTTCCCGTATTCCCTGCGCGACTAGGGAAGGGAATACCTTGCGCCATGGACTGCCGTGCCTTCCGAGCTGCCTGAAGCCATACACCCATTCGTAATGCCCGCTCGACTTGCGCCTGGCCAGGAAGAAGCTGACGATCGTCGCCACCGCGAATATGCCGAGCGAGATGCCGAATATGATCCGGTACCCGACGGTTCCCCCGGCAGCGCCGATGACGATGCCGGACATCCATGGCGCGAGCATACCGGCTCCGGAGCCGAGCAGGCCGGCCCATCCATTGAATCGGTCCCGCGTGTCGGGTCCGGTAATTTCGAAGTAGATCACGTTATAGGCCATCCAGAACAATCCTGCCGCGATGCCGTTCAATACTCCGAGCGGGATGACGTACGTCGCAGCCGCAGGACCTAGGGCAAGGACAGACAGATAGAACAGTCCCGAGACGATAACGCCTGCGCGCAGGACCAGCATCTTGTTGTAGCGCTTCACCCATTTGCCGGCAAGCCAGAACGTCAGGCCGGATATCAAATGCTGGGCGAGGCTGAACCAGCCGATCAAGGCGAAGGATTGACTCGCCTTCCACAGATAGACAGGCACGAAAGTGCCTGACAGCGCATTGGCTGTTCCGTACAGCCCCTGCACGGCCAGCAGCAGGATCGCTTGCCGGTCGAGCCGGGCTTTGCTCCTGCCCTTGCTTCCGATGGACCAGCCGGGCTGCGCATGCGCGAATCGCGCTTTATAGGCAGCGGCAGCCAGCCGAGCGCGAACGGTATGTTTGCCGTGCTCCATTGATCAAGCCCCTTCGTCCGATGGAATCATACGCTAAGATACCCATCGGGACTCGGGGTCATACCCCGCTATTCGCTGCTTAAGCGATCGAACAGCGTCTCGCGATCGCCTGCGGATAGCCTGTTCTGCATGTGATAGCAGGATGGACAGACGTACCATACCATCCGAAAAGGCGCTTGCAGCAGCGGCTGGCCAAGCGGTTCATGCACCGTCGATTGCCAGCCTTCGGCATTGACCGTCTGCTTGCCGATTTCCAGCATATATTCGCGGCAGACCGGACATTCCGGCACTTCAGCCTGCAGGTCAAGTATAGCCTCCATCTTCTCTTCCAGCGCAAGCATACCCGGGTTCGTGTGCCGATAACCGTCGGGATCGAGCAGGTCAAGACCGCTCGGTTCGTCCAAGCCGCCGTCGTCATCGTCATCGCCAGCCTCGTCTTCCCGAGCCGCATCCTCTTCCTCCGCATCGCCGTCGTTGTCGACGGAGAAGCTGATCGTGCGATAGCCGTCAAGCTCATTGTCGCAGTGCGGGCAGAATGCTTCCGGCCCCAGTTCCTCATCCCATACGATCTCCGTATCGCACCACGGACAAATAGTCGGTTCTTCCATGCCACCGTTTCTCCCCTTTTACCCCTGCAGATAAATAACGCCTAATACGATGAATAGGATTGCCAGCACCAGCAGCGTGCCCCATAAATATTTCATGCGATTGCTTCACCTCGATTAAGATACGACGGTCGCGCCGATTACATAAGAGAGCGAGACCGAGATCACCATCGCGATCAAGCCGACCGCCCGGTTATCTTTTTTGATTTCATCGTCGATCCGGAATACGGGCGTCATGAACTCGAATAGAAAATAAGCGGCCATTAGCAGCACGAAGCCGAAGCCTGCCCAGCCGATGCTCTCGTACACGCTGCCGCCGCTCTCGATCGAGAAGCGGAACAGATTGCAGATGCCGAATATTTTGCCGCCCGTGGCCATCGCAACCGCTACGTTCCCCTTCTTGATCTCATCCCAGCAATTATAGCGCGTTACCATCTCGAACAAGAATAAGAAGACGATCAGCGCCAGCACCGTCACCGATAGGTAAGCAAGCGCCGCCGCATAGGGATTGCTCAGCAGACTGTCGATCTCTTGCCTCAACCGAATCTCCCCTCTCCTCGGGCCGGTCCATCCGTTACTTCAACTCGGCCACGGTAACTCCGTCTCCGCCTTCGCCGTAATTGCCAAGCCGGAAGGCCTTCACCAGGCTGTGCTTCCGAAGATATTCCCGTATGCCTGACCGCAGCACGCCGGTGCCTTTGCCGTGAATGATATACACTTGCCCCAGGTTAGACAAGTAAGCTTCGTCAATGAATCGATCGACCTCGACGATGGCCTCCTCCAGATTGCTGCCGCGCAGATCCAGCTCGGAACGGACCGTGTCGTCCTTCGTGCGCTTGAGGCTGGCTGCCATCTTCGGCTGCTTCGCCGGACCTGCTGCCTTAACGAGCTCCAGGTCGTCCAAGCCGACCTTCATCTTCAGAATGCCGAGCTGCACGGTTGCATCGTTGGCACCCAGCTCGACGACATGGCCTTTCTGACCCAAGCTGTACACCATGACCTCGTCGCCCGCTTCGATCTTCTTCTTCTTGACCTGCGAACTGCCTCCAGGCGCCTTGGGACGTTGCGGAGCAGGGGCAGCTTCATCCAGTCTGCGGCGCGCCTCGATGAGCTTATGCTCCTTGACCGAGGCCCCTTCCTCCAGCGCTAGCTTGCGCAGGTCGGCAATAATCTCCTCAGCCTCCCGCTTCGCCTTGGCGACCGCGGCGCGCGCTTCCTCCTGCGCCTTGGCGAGCAGCCGCTCGCGCTGCTCCTCGAACCGCCGCACCTCGGCTGCATGCTTCTCCTTCAGCCGCTCCATCTCGGCGCGAAGCTCGGCGGCATTCTGCCGTTCCGTTTCCGCGCCGAGCCGATCCTCCTCCAGCGAAGCGATCATGTTCTCGACGCGCATATCTTCCTCGCTCACTTCGCCGCGCGCGTGCTCGATGACGCCATGCGGCAGACCGAGCCGTTCCGCGATTGCAAAAGCGTTCGAGCGTCCCGGTACGCCGACGAGCAGCCGGTACGTCGGGCTCAGCGTCTGAATGTCGAATTCCATGCTGGCATTGATGACGCCCTTGCGGTTGTAGGCATAGGCCTTCAGCTCGCTGTAGTGCGTCGTCGCGACAAGCCGGCATCCCAGACGATGCATATGCTCCAGAATCGCGATCGCAAGGGCCGAGCCTTCGGCCGGGTCCGTGCCCGCGCCGAGTTCGTCGAGCAATACCAGGCTTTTCGGCGTCATCGACTTCAATATTCGAATAATATTCGTCAGATGACTGGAGAACGTACTCAGGTTCTGCTCGATGCTCTGCTCGTCGCCGATGTCGGCATAGATCGCGTCGAATACGCAGAGCTGGCTGCCGTCCTCGGCGGGGACGAACAAACCCGACATGGCCATCAAGCTGAGCAGGCCGATCGTCTTCAACGATACGGTCTTGCCGCCGGTGTTCGGACCGGTGACGATAATGGCGGTGAATGGATTGCCGAGCTCGATATCGAGCGGGACTACCGCGTCCTTGGCCAGGAGCGGATGCCGTCCCCGCTTCAGCTTCAAGTAGCCGCGATCGTTCATGCGAGGCAGAGTCGCCTTCATCTCGTGCGCCAGCCGTGCCTTCGCGAACGCAAAATCCAGCTGCCCGAGCGATCCGAGGTCGATGTTCAAGTCCTCGGCTACTTCGGCTACCCGCGCGGTCAGCTTCTGAAGCACCTTCTCGATCTCCCGTTCTTCGCTTACGCGAAGCTCGCGAAGCCGGTTGTTCATCTGCACGACTGACTCGGGCTCGATGAACAACGTTGCGCCGGAGCCCGATTGATCATGGACGATGCCGCCAAAATGGCTGCGGTACTCCTGCTTAACCGGGATCACGTAGCGGTCGCCGCGGATCGTGATGATCGCATCCTGCAGCATTTTCTGCACGGAGGAGGAACGAATCATCTGCTCCAGCTTCTCGCGTACGCGGGCTTCGCCGCCTCTCAGCTCGCGGCGGACGGCTGCGAGCTCCGGGCTGGCCGCGTCCAACACCTCGGCTTGGTCATCGATGCAGCCGAGAATCGCTTCCTCCACGTCTCGATGCTCGGTCAGCTGCTCCGCAAGCGCATGCAGCATCGGGAGAGGCTGGTCCTGGTGAAGCTGGACCACGTGACGCTTAACCCGGCGTCCCCCGCGGATCGTATTCGCGATATCGAGCAGCTCGGCCGCGTTCAGCATGCCGCCGATCGTCGCTCGCTTCAAGGATGCGCGAATGTCGACGACGCCGCCGAACGGAGCCGAGCCCTTCAAGCGGTCGGCCGTATACGCTTCGTCAGTCGCCTGCAGGCGGAGCTTGACGTCCTCCAGTTCCGGGCTCGGGACGAGCGACTCCGCGGCGGAACGTCCGAGCGGCGTAGCTGTGTGCCGTATCAATGTATCGATAATTTTTGTATATTCTAAAGTATGGATGATTTTGCCGTCCAAGCCTTGACAACTCCTCTCGACACTTATTATAGCCGATGCCATGCTTCGATGCCACGACAGCCGCCGAATACTTCCAATCATGTTTCCGCGCAAAGCGGAGACACTATTCCTGAATACGTTACCCACAATTCAAGGCTAAGGAGGACGTTCAAGCATGAATTTTCTCGGAACGATCATCCGCTTCATCGTGTCGGCGCTCGTACTCATGGTCGTCGGCTTCCTCGTACCGGGATTTAGCGTCGGCGGATTCTGGAGCGCATTATTCCTGGCACTCGTCATCGCCGTGCTCGGCTGGATAATCGAAGGCATCTTCGGCAAGCGCGTATCCCCATTCGGCAGAGGGATCGTCGGATTCCTAGCAAGCGCCGCCGTAATCTGGATATCGCAATTTATTGTCGGCGACGTCGACGTATCCATGCTGGGCGCAATATTGGCTGCTCTGGCAATCGGGATTATCGACCTCTTCATTCCGGTAACCACGCCGTATGAAGCAGGTCGCAAAGCGACCTAACATTCACGATAGCTTAGAGCAGTCCATTCCGCATAGGGATAGACTGCTTTAAGCCGTTTTTGACCGGATTCGCTGGGGTGTACATACTGCGTTTCACGCTATAGACAGCCGGATGTTCACCTCGCGTTCACAGTCTATTCAAGAGTTTGTCACGCCTGAACGCGCCTTAATCCTGTAGAATAAGAAGTGTGATATAAATCAAACCACGGCTTACGCCGCGGAGGGGGTAATCGTGATGATGAAACGAATCGGCGCAGTAGCAGCATGCGCAGTGCTGGCATTCACGCTGGCAGCATGCGGCGGCAACAACGGCAATAACGCGGTTAACGAACCGGCAGCGGG
This sequence comes from Bacillota bacterium, assembly GCA_023433615.1. GTDB lineage: Bacteria > Bacillota > Bacilli > Paenibacillales > Paenibacillaceae > Paenibacillus_I. The sequence continues at coordinate 16,879 of JAEZCJ010000086.1, forward strand.
CAACAGCGGTGCCGCTAACAACGGCGCGGCAGCAAGCAATGTCGTAGATATTACAGCTAAGAACTTCAAGTTCGACCAAGAGGTGTACAAGGTCAAAGCCGGCGAAGTTACGTTCAACCTGAACAATGCCGAAGGCGTTCACGGCATCAAGATCTCCAACACGGACGTGAAACTCGACAACAATACGACTTCGCAGACGGTAACGCTCGACAACCCGGGCGAATATGTCATCGAATGCAGCATTCCTTGCGGTTCCGGCCACATCAAGATGAAATCGAAGCTGATCGTAGAAGCTTAAATCGCTTCTACTCGCATAACGGCGCGTGTCTCGAACCCGAGACGCGCGCCGTTCGCGTATGACGCCATGACAAGAGCCGCAGGAGCAATCTCCTGCGGCTCTACTCCTATCTTGCTTCAGGGCTAGCTGCCCTTCTCGATCAATTCGATCCATTCGTTGTATTCCGTCTGCAGCTTGGCATATTCGTCCTGCAGCAGCGCATGCTCCCGCTGCAGCTTCGCATGCGCCTGCCTGAGCGACTCCGACTCCTTCGATGCATCCGTCTTCGCTTCGGCAAGATCGCGCTCGACCGCTTGCATACGTTCCGCAAGCTCCGCCGCTGCCGCTTGTGCCCGCTCCGCCTCTTCCTTCAGCTGCCGTACGCCCGCGAGCCGCTGCTCGGTCTCGGTTCGATCGCGTTCCGCTTCATCCCTTACGCGCCGGAGCTCCTCCGCCATCTCAGCAGATTCGCGCGTCAGCCGCGCTCTGTCAGCCTTCAGCTCCTCGGCTTCCGCATGCCATCGGCCGGATTCCTCTTCCAGCAGCGCCTCGGCAGCCTGCCGCGCTTCTTCCGCTTGCTTCGCTTCCATGGCGAGACGTTCGCTTACGGCCGTCTTCGACTCGAGCTCTTGCAGCCGCGCTTTCAACTTCTGCTCGCGCGCCGAGAATGCAGCCGCCTCTTGCTTCAACTGCTCCAGCTGTCCGCGGAGCGTGCGCAGCGCTGCCGCGCTCTCGCCTTGCTGCCGTTCGGCTTCGGCCAATTGATCGCGCTGCTTGGCCGACAGCTGCTCCAGCTGCTGCAGCTTGTTCACCCTTTGACCTTCCTGGCGTTGGAGCGTCTCTGCCTTCTTCTCCGCCTCGGTCAGACGGAATTCGCACTGCCGCAGCTCTTGCTCCACGCCGTCCAGCATCGTGCGGATCGCTTCCTCCTGCTCGATCGCCCGCATGGCGCGTTCCTCGGCTTCGTCGGCCTTCTGTGCAAGCAGCGACTTGTCCTGCTCCGATTGCTCGCGCAGCGATTCTAACTTGCCGTTCCATTCGCTCGCCAGCCGTTCGCGCTCGGCCTGCCAGCTTGCCTCCAGCGCTTCGCGAGTCTCGCGAAGTTCAGCTTCCAGCCGTTCCCGCTCCGCCGACACCGCGATGGCCGAACGCTCCTTCTCTGCTTGGAGCTGTCCTTCGTAGCCCTCGCGTTCGAGCAGCCATTCCGTTTCGCGCTCGTCGTACATGCGCCGCCAATCCGCGTCCGCCGCTGCCAGCCGCTGCTCGGTCTCGCTGAGCATGCGGGCCGCGTCTTCCTGCGCCTTGAAGCGAACCGCCGACAGCTCCTCGCGCAGCGCGACCATCGCGCTCCGCGCTTCATCCAGCTCGGCAACCGCCGCTTTGCGCTTCGTCTCTTCGTCCAGCAGGCGCTCATTCTCTCGACGCAGGCGATAGACCTCGTCCGCCATATGCACGGCAGACAGAACCGCGATCCGCGGCATATCCAAGCGAGGATAACCGTTCGCAAGCTTCGTCATGTTATCGTCGACCATCGCGGCGACCCGTTTCATGTATTCCACGCTGTTATGGCCAGTCAATCGATATTGATGGCCGTATATGTCAACCGTTACTCGGGTACGTTCGGCATCCATAATCCCTACAATCCTCCTTGAACGCTTGTGATCGCGAAGTATTCCTTCGAAGCGTATCCGGCGTCGAATCTTGAACGCTGGCGAATTCTCCGGTACTCACGTAGGATCTGCCTACGCTCCGTTCCTCGACTTCTACCATCGTCCAACCTTCTCGGCGCTGACAAGCGTTCGTATTAATCGCTTACGAACTTGCTTCTCGTTTGTGCTCCGTTACTCCTGCGCATGCAAAAGCCGCATCGATCGTTCCTCAGGAACTTATTCGATGCGGCTTCCGGCGTTTCCTGCTTATTTGCGCAACTCCGCGCCGAAAGTTTGGGAGAGCCGTTCGACGACTGCATTGTGTCGTTCGGTCACTTCCTCGTCCGTCAGCGTCCGTTCTGCATGGCGGTAGACGAGCGCAATCGCCACGCTCTTCTTGTCCTTGCCGAGCTTCTCGCCCGTGAAGACGTCGAACACGCGTACCGATTCCAACAATTCGCCCGCGGCAGCCGTAATTTCCGAAGTCAGCTTCGCAGCCTCGACGCCGGAATCCACCACGACGGCAATATCGCGCTCGATCGCGGGATAGCGCGGCAGCGGCTTCTGCACGATGGCGAAGTCGGCATGCTCATAGAGCGGCGCGAGCTCGATCTCGAATACGAACGTGTCGGACAGATCTTCCCGCTGCTGCAGCGACGGGTGCAGCTGGCCTACGTAACCGATCGATTCCCAGCCCCGCTCCGTATCGAGCAGGACGGCTGCCGTCCGGCCGGGGTGGAGTTGATCGATCGGCTGCGCTTGATACGCGATCCGGTCCGCGATGCCGAGCAGTTCGAATACGGCCTCCAGCACGCCTTTGGCATCGTAAAAATCAACCGCCTCGGCCTTCACGTTCCATTGCGCAGCGATTCGGCTGCCGGTCAGCAGTCCTGCCAGCCGATGTTTCTCTTGCGGAAGCCGGGTCAGCGTCTCCTCGTCCGTCAGGAACACGCTGCCGATCTCGAACAATGCCAAATTCTCGGTGCGGCGATTGCGATTATAAGCCGCGACCTCAAGCAGATTCGGCAGCAGGCTCGTGCGCAGCACGCTGCGGTCCTCGCTCATCGGCATGGCCAGCCGGATCGGCTTGGCGTCCTCCGCAAGCGTCCGGAACAGCCGTGTCCGCGCCGGATGCGTGAGCGAATAGCTGAACGCTTCCGTCAGGCCGGCGTCCGTCAGCTTCCGGCGGATGCCGCGGCGGATCGCCTGCGCCGTCGTGAGCCCGCCAGGCGTCGTGGACCCTTCGATCGGCGTCGTCGGGATCTCGTCATAGCCGAATAAGCGGGCAACTTCTTCGATGAGATCGACGTCGCGGGTAATGTCTCCCCGGCGCGACGGCACGCGAACCTTGAATCGTCCGTCATCGCTTGCTTCATAATCGAAGCCGAGCCGTTCGAAGATCGTCTTCACTTCCAGGCTGGACAGCTCCGTGCCGAGGTACGCATTGATCTTCGCGAGCGTTACGCCAACGTCGACCGGTTGTTCGATCATAGCGGAAGCTTCAACATAGCCATCAGCGGCCAATCCGCTCGCGTAACGAGCCATCAATGCCGCTGCGCGGTCAAGCGCCGGAACGACGCGAGCGTGGTCGACGCCTTTCTCGAACCGGATGCTCGATTCCGAGCGCAGGCCGAGCTGTCGGGACGTCTTGCGCACGGTGCCGCCGTCGAACTTGGCGGACTCGAGCAGGATGTTCACCGTCGTCTCCGTCACTTCCGTGTTCGCGCCGCCCATAACCCCTGCCAGCGCGATCGGCTTCTCGCCGTCCGTGATGAGCAGCATATGCGGCTCAAGCTTGCGCTCCTGATCGTCAAGCGTGACGATCGTCTCGCCCTGGCGCGCCATCCGAACATCGATGCGGCCGCCTGCGAGCTTATCCGCGTCGAAAGCATGCAGCGGCTGCCCGTATTCCAGCATCACATAGTTCGTGATATCGACGATATTGTTGATCGGCCTTACGCCTGCGGCGATAAGCCGGTTCTGCATCCACTGCGGGGAAGGACCGACGGTAACGCCTTGCACGTACCGAGCGGTATAGCGATGGCACTGATCAGGCGCGCTGATCGACACTTGCACATAATCCGATGTCTTCACCGCCGCATCGTTCAACTGGTTGTCCGGCAGCTTGACGGGGCGCCCTGTCAGTGCGCCGGCCTCGTAAGCGACGCCCAGCATGCTGAGACAGTCCGAGCGGTTAGGCGTTAGATCGAGCTCCAACACCTCGTCGTCGATGCCGAGCACCTGACCGATCGGCGTGCCGACGGCGAGGTCGCTCTGCAGCACGAGAATGCCTTCCTGCTGCTCCTTCGGCAGCAGCTTGTCGTTGATGCCCAGCTCCTTAGCCGAGCAGATCATGCCCTGCGACTCCACGCCGCGCAGCTTCGCGCGCTTGATCGCGAAATCTCCGGGCAGCTTCGCCCCGATCGTCGCGACCGGCACCTTCTGGCCGGCGTCGACGTTCTTCGCGCCGCATACGATCTGCAGCTCCTCGCCCGTTCCGACATCCACTTTACATACGTTCAGCTTGTCGGCATCCGGATGCTTTTCCTTGCTTACGACATAGCCGACTACGACGCCGGATACGCCTTTATTGAGCGATTCCACGCCGTCGATCTCGATGCCGCCGCGCGTCATGCGCTCCGCGAGCTCGTCTGCCGTAATGCCTGATAGATCGATATATTCATTCAACCAGCGATAAGATACCTTCATGGCCGTATATCCCTTCCTTCGTCACATTCTCGCAAATTGGTTCAAGAAACGGAGATCGTTCGCGTAGAACGAACGGATGTCGTCAATGCCGTACCGGAGCAGCGCGATCCGCTCGACGCCCATGCCGAACGCGAAGCCGCTGACTTCCTCCGGATCGTAACCGCCCATCTCGAGCACGCGCGGATGCACCATGCCAGCGCCCAGAATTTCGAGCCAGCCCGATTGCTTGCACATCCGGCAGCCGTTGCCGCCGCATTGCACGCAGGAGACGTCGACTTCGACGCTCGGCTCCGTGAACGGGAAGAAGCTCGGACGAAGGCGGATGCGGGTCTGCTTGCCGAACATCTGCTGCACGAATTGCAGCAGCGTCCCCTTCAGGTCGCTCATGCGAATGTTGCGGTCGATGACCAGCCCTTCGATCTGATTGAACTGGAAGGAATGCGTCGCATCGTCGTCATCGCGGCGATACACCTTGCCGGGGCATATAATCTTGACCGGCGCCTTGCCGTTCATCGCTTTCATCGTCCGCACTTGCACCGGCGACGTCTGCGTGCGAAGCAGAATCTCGTCTGTTATATAGAAGGAATCCTGCATGTCCCGCGCCGGATGGTCTTTGGGCAGGTTCAGCGCTTCGAAGTTGTAGTAGTCGGTCTCGACCTCCGGACCTTCGGCAATGTTATAGCCCATCCCGATGAAAATATCTTCGATCTCCTGCGTTACCTTGTGCAGCGGATGTACCGCCCCTGTGGGCAGCTTCCGCCCGGGCAGCGTCACGTCGACCGTCTCAGCGCGTAAGCGGTTCTCCGTCTCCTGCGCTTGGAACCCCGCGTTCTTCTCCTCGATAACCGATTCGATCGCGCTTCGCACATCGTTCACGACCTGCCCGATTACAGGGCGTTCTTCTGCGGACAATGCGCCCATCCCGCGCAAAATTTCAGTCAACGCGCCTTTCTTGCCGAGATATTTGACCCGCAAGTCATTCAATTGCTGAGGGTTCTGCACATGTCCCAGCTCGTGCAGCGCCTCGGCCTTCAATCCCTCTAACCGTTCCTTCATCGATTCATCGCCTCCATCTTCATCCTGAACAGCATGCAAAAAAGTCCTTCCTCCCTGGCAAGGGACGAAAGGACCGTGGTACCACCCTAATTCCAGCCGGCGGCTAGTCGAAACGCCGTTGGCTGCTTGAAGCGGATAACGGACCGCATCCGGGATCAGCCTACTGAAGCCGCATGCGGCTCGTTCAACGTCCTGCTCCGGAGTGAATTTCGGCAGCCGTTCCCCCTAAGGACGCTCTCAATCCGCGGCATCCTCTCCCTGTAGGTCTGTCACTGCTTACTTATCTCCATCTCGGCAATCATATATTTCACTATTATATGCTTAGCGCGGCGCGTACGCAAGTTGGTCTTGCGATAGTACGCGCGCTCGGCGCGCGAATTTTATTTCTTCTTGCGGAGCAATGCAAGCAGCAATGCGAGGACTGCGACGCACAGCGCCGCGATCGACAGTATAAGCGGCAAGTTGTCTGCGCTATCGCTGTCTTTGTCGCTGTCCGAAGCTGCAGCTCCAGAAGCGCCTGTATCATGTCCTCCGCCATGTGCGTCTCCCGTTCCCGGCAGCACGGTCGTCAACGAGGCCGGCTTGTCGGAATCCGTGTTCGGCGCGCCGACCCACTCGGCTGCTGAACCGTCGGCGTAGGTCTGGTACGCTTTCCAGATCAGTTCTTCCGCATCATCGTTCACGCGGCCGGACATACGGAATTCGGTGAACTCGGTGACTTTAAGACCCGCTCCCTCCGCGGACCAAGTCACGGCACTAATCGTCCCGTCAGCCTCTTGCTCCAGCTCGTACGACCAGTCTGGCTTCGGCTCGATTCTCGTCACGTTCACGCCGTCCGGAATGGCAACCTTGACCGCCGTCGTCTCGGTGCCCTTCGTCTCGCTTGGCACGCGAACGGTAAATACTTCGTACGCCCCCTGTTTCACTTCGCCCGGACGCACCGTTACGTGCGCGCTGGCTGCCGAGGCCATCATCATCAGCCCCAAGCATAGCGCGACTGCCGCGGTCCATCGTTTCAACTTCATTATCGATCATCCTTCCTCTATCGTATCTGGTCCAAGTATAGACATCGCATGACCGCCGCGCATGACTCGAAAGAGCTATCATCGTGACAAAAAAATGAACGGGCCCGCTTAAGCGAGCCCGTTCTCGTACGCGAAGCGCGTAAGCTGCACCCGGTTATCCAGGTGAAGCTTCTGCAGAATGTTCTTCATGTGATTCTTGACCGTGTGCTCCGACAAGCCGAGCCCCTCCGCAATCTCGCGGTTCGATTCGCCCTGCGCGACGCGCTCGAGCACTTCGCGTTCCCGATGCGTGAGCGGCGTCACCGACGCGGGCAGCTGCTGTCCGTCGCGGGGCGGATGTCTTTCTTCCGAGCGCCCGCCCGAGAATTCGCGAAGCAGCATATGCGCCAATTCCTTCTCCATCGGCGCTTCTTCGTAGGCAACCGCTCGCAGGTACGCAAGCCACGCAGACGGCTGAAGGTTCTTCAGCAGATAGCCCTGCGCGCCTCGCCTCACCGCTTCGAACAGGAAGGTAATCTCGTCTTCGACCGTGACGATGATGATCTTGGTCGCGGGCTGCTGCGACTTGATCCGCTGCGTCGCCTCCAGTCCGCCGATGCCCGGCATGTTGATGTCCATCAGCACGATATCCGGCGCTAACCGAAGCGCCGCTTCGACTGCTTCTTCACCGTTCGCGACTTCGCCGATGACGGTAAAAGCAGGCTCACGGTTTACGATGTCCCGTATGCCTTCTCTGCCGTGCGGATGGTCGTCCGCAATCAGTATTCGAACGATTTGCCCCATTCGTGCCGGCTCCCTTCCTTCTTCAGGTCAATGACCGTCCCGCCGCTCGGCGGCGACTCGACGGATAGCTGCCACCCCATCTCCGAGGCGCGGCTCTCCATCATCCGGATGCCGTATCGGCCGGTTGCCCGCAATTGCGAAGGCGCTGCCCCGACGCCGTTATCCTCAACACGGCATCGGAACCCTCCGTCATGATCGGATGACGAGCAGCTCACGCGAACGACGGTCGCTCGCGCATGCTTGCGCGCGTTAAGCAGCGCCTCTCGCACGATCGCGAGCAGCTCGACCTTCTCCTTGGCAGACAATAAGCCATCGGACAGCTTCCAATCCAGCTCGACCCTCAGGCCGACCTCGGTCATCTCGCCCGCCAGTCGATGCATCGCCTGCATCCATGAAGGATCCGATGCGACGGGCGCAGACTTCAAATTCGCGATCGATTGCCGCACGTCATCGTACACGCGGCGCACGGTCTCCCTTATGCGGATCGTCGTATCCCGCCTGGCTTCGCTGCCCTCTGCCAAGTCCAGCTGATCCAGTTTCACCGACAGCAAGAACAAGGACTGCGAGATGCCGTCATGCAGCTCGCGCGCCAACTGCTCGCGCTCCACGAGCGCCGACTTGAGCAACCGCTCGCGCTGCAGCGCCTCTTGGGTCTCCTCCAGCTTCGCAAAAAGCCGTCTCACAAGCGTAACCGTCACGATGAATACGATGACAGGCGCGAGCAAGTTGCCGAGTTCCATCGACACATGAGGCAGCAAAAAGGCATGGCGCACATATTCCCATAACCCGATGGTTACCGTCGGCGTCCATAATATCAGCCTTTTCAACGAACGATAAGCCAGCATTCCCACACCCCCGATCGAAGCGCCGTACTACGGCAGCAGACCCAGCTTTTCCGGCCAAGATACTAGTAATTTCTGAACGGTTCGGAGTGAACCAGCTCATTATCGTTGCGATCAAGCACGCGGATCTCGGCAAGCCAACGGCCTGCGAACGGGATGTACGGCCCTTCCGATTCATAGGTCGCTTTAACGTATCCTGTGAACGCATCGAATTCTTCGTCCTCGTACGCTTGGAGCGGCACCTCGATCGGTCCAAGCTCCGAACGATCCTCGGAGCGCAGCCGCAGCGTGACGGACTTCGGCTGGCCGATCTCTTCAGGCAACCATACCTTCACGATGAAGGCATTCTCGCCCGGTACGTTCGGCGTCACCCGCAGGGACAAGTGCATGTCCTCGCCCATCTGATGGAATCGAACCGGCTCGTTCTCCGGCAGCGGACTGATATACGTGAAAAGGCCGACGATGATGACGATTGCAGCCATCAAACCGGCATCCAGCTTGAGAAGTCCGGCGCGCGGCAGATCGCCCTTTTTTACACGCAAACGCAGCAAGGCTCCTGTGCCAATGACCATCACGACCAGAACGGTCTTCGCGATCAACAGCGTTCCCCATCCGGTATAGAACAGATAGGACAGCTTCGGCAGGAACAGGAAGGTCTCCGCGATGCCGGTCAATGTCAGGAGCGCAATGCAGATCCAGGCGATATCGCTGAACGCGGCCGCGAATCGGCCTGCTTCCTTCCGGTCCTTGAACCAGAGACCGACGAGCAGCGCCAGTCCTCCCGCCCATAGCGCCGATGCCGCAAGATGCACATAATCGAGCAGCATGGCATAGGCCAACGGTTCATAAGCCGAGGCGTGGCCGCTCCAACTCTCAAGCGCAAGCAGCGACAAGGCCCAGAGCACGGCTACCCAACCGCTTGCTCGGCGGACGAAAGGACCGATAAAGGCCAACACGAGCGCACCTGTCCATGCTAAGCCGACCGAAGTGCCCGTGAACAGCCTCGGCCAATCTGCGAGCGGCTGTCCTTCCATCACCTCGGTCGAGTGAACGAATACGTGCAGCAGGACGGCGATGATCAGCGCCCTCGTTACCCATAGCCCCCATTGGTTGCACCATTCATGCGCAGTCTCTCCGTATGCGGATGCACGGCGTCGAATGACAACGAGCCAGAGCATGAATCCGCTCGCTAACAGAAGCGTCCCGTAATATGCCGCTCGAACCGTATAGGTAAGGAAAGCTTGCTTCGTCAGCTCGGTCGCGACCCCGGAATGCCCGGTATGGCCCAACTCGCTGTGGATATCAAAAGCCGAAGCATCCTTCGCTTCAGGCGGATTGCCGACGATGAAGGGGTACGAGCCGGCAATTGGATGCCCGTCCGCCGAGACGACGCGGTACGATACCGTGTAGATCCCCTCTACCAGCGCCGGCAGCTTAAGCGTAAGCGTCTTGCGATCTCCGCTCGTCTCCGGTCGATTCTTCGTAACCGTCCCGGATAAGGAATCAAGCACCTCTACGGAACCGACCGAGGCTTCGATCGCCTCGTTAAACCGCAGCTCGACTTGAGACGGGCCTGCGCTCAGTCTCGAGTTCGGCTCCGGCGAAGCCTGTTCAAGTACGGCATGTGCCGCCGCTTGTCCCACGCCCAGCATGAGACCTATTAGTAGGGCAGCTAGAATCGATAAGCTTCGAATCCTTGCTCCGCCTTGATTATTGCTAGATCCTTCATGGGTCTGTCTGACCAACTTGTCCACATCCTTTCCCTACCAGTGTACGCGAAAAGCATGGCGAAGAACAATCACGGCACCTCCGTTCATCGATGTATCTGTGTCGATTATGCGAACAACGGTCCGAACCTTCCATCAGCCCCCCTAAAAACAACAGCTGCCGGCATATGCCGGCAGCTGCGATGTATAACCAGTAACCTTAACGCCTCTGCGCCAGCGCTTCGCGATCCGGGGCATGCGGCGGTTCTTCCAGCCATCCGTTCTCGACCATGATATCGAAGCCTTCCTTGCCGAACTTCATGATCTCATGCACGAACTTATCATACACGGCAATAAGATCGGCCCTTGAGGAAGTGGCCATCGAATTCCCTACGAAGGCTGCTCCTTGCGCGTTGAGCGCGGTAACGATGAACATCATTAACTTATCCGAGAAAGGCGAGACCGTACTTGTGGATACCTCCGAATTAACCATGATATTTCCCAGAAGATCATCGTCGATCATCGTTTCGTTCAAGAACTTGATTTGCTTCTGCGCCAGCTCTTTGCCTTTTTGCAAAAATCGCTTCACCTGCTCGTCTCTGGCAACTTGGATAAAAGCAGTCAGCAGAATCAATCCGAAGTAGTTCCGTTCAATGTTGTAGAATATTTCCGAAATCTCGATAACGTTGAGCGGTCTTTCCTTCTCCATCCACTTCGACAGAATCGTCCCTTTATTGCGAATGAACTCGATATGGTTCGGATAAGGGATCATCGGCGGCCGGTCATATATCCCCTTGTCCAGCATAAGACGCGTGGACTCGTTATAGAGGTCTAGCGCGGTACGCAGACATTCGGAGAAGAACGCCCGGATATCTTCTCTCGCGACATTCGATACCATCTTGCCGTAATTCGCCATTCCGATTCGACTCATGCCGTAAATGAAACTCACGGAATACAAATCGAAAAACAGGGCCGGCGCCGCCAAATCGATATCCTTTGCCGTGAACCCCTGCGGTATGGGGAACTTCTCCTCGGCGAAGATGTTCCTTATGACGTTAAGATGCGTTTCGGATGCTGTGATCGACCGATCAAGCAGAGCCTTAACATCCTCTTTGTCGTTCGTTGCTTGAAAATGTTTCAATATGCCGATCGATGCGCTGTCGTTCATATACGTCGTCCACAGCCAAGCGATTTCTGTGGCAGTTAACCCGACCTTATGGATCACGTTCATCTTAGCTTGCCCCCTAGACATCCCGATGGTTTGCTTCTAACATCCCCTCCAGTAAATCCCGCTATTCATGTTCAGTGGGTCTTCATGCCCATCATGCCGTATTTTCCCGCAGCTGTTAGTTCTTAACGCATGCATTCCTCTCGCGCAATTCGAATCTCCCGGTCTATTAACGAGGCTCAGATACGGTTGCTATAATGATTGCATCTGTCATGCACAACAACTGGGAGGAATCATCATGCAGCATGCAAGCGCATACAACACTCGGCACCGCAAGTCTCTCCTCATCTATCCCCTCCTTATTGCGCTGTTCTTCAGTCTCTTAGCCGTTGACGCATACGCCGCGCCGAAGAAGGACCGCATCGCGCCGAGTGCCCCTACCGGGCTTCAGGCTGTCGCTGTCACCGAGACATCCGTTTCTCTGGCATGGAAAGCCTCTTCGGACAATTCCGGCTCCATCGCATCCTACCGCATCTATAGCGGCAGCACGCTCGCGGGATCATCCGCCGGGACGAGTTACGCAGCTGGTGCATTGACACCTGGCCAGTCCTACGCCTTCACCGTACGCGCGGTCGATCCGTCGGGCAATGTCTCGGCAGCCAGCGGCCCTCTCTCCGTGAAGACACTCGCATCCGCTCCAGCGCCCGCGCCGTCGCCGGAACAACCGCCATCGGATCCGATGCCTGCTTCGAAGAGGAACATTATCGGCTACTACACCGGCTGGTCGACTTACAACGGTCGCCAGATCGCCGAATTGGACGCGTCTAAGCTGACCCATATCAACTACGCATTCGCCAATATCGACGATGGTCTGCGCATTGCGCTCGGCGATCCTTATGCCGATGTCGAGAAAGTGTTTCACGGCGATGCGGCCACGGACAAGTTCCATGGCAACTTCAATCAGCTTATCAAGTTGAAGGCCAAGCACCCGCACCTGCGCACGCTCATCTCTGTCGGCGGCTGGTCATGGTCCGAGAAGTTCTCCGATGTCGCGCTGACGGATGCATCGCGGACGGTTTTCGCGGACAGCGCCGTGGCCTTCATCGTGCAATACGGCTTCGACGGCATCGATATCGATTGGGAATACCCCGTGTCGGGCGGCGAGGCGGACAATGTTAAGCGTCCGGAGGATAAACAGAATTTCACGTTGCTCATGCAGAAGCTGCGCGCGAAGCTGGATGCCCAAGGCACGAAGGACGGCAGACGGTATCTGCTCACCATGGCAGGAGCAGCCGGTACATACTACACGAACAATGTCGAGCTCGGCAAGCTGCAGCAATATGCCGATTACATCAATCTGATGAGCTATGATTTCCATGGCTTATGGGATGCCAAGACGGGATTCAACGCCCCCTTGTTCAAAGACCCGAACAATCCGAATGCATGGGACGCAAGCGTAAGCGACGCCGTTCGTCTCTACCTGGCGGCAGGCGTGCCGGCTGCCAAGCTGAATATGGGCATTCCGTTCTATGGGCATAAATACAACAATGTCCCTTCCGGGAGCAATGGGCTCTACCAGACGTTCTCCGGCGGCTCCGACGTCTCCTATTCGCAGGCCGCTGCCCTATTGTCGGGCCAAGGATACACGAGATATTGGCATGCTGACGCCAAGGTGCCTTATCTGTTCAACGGCTCGAGCTGGATCAGCTATGAAGATCCCGAGTCCATCGGTTACAAGGCTGACTATGCGACCGCCCAAGGCATTGCGGGAACGATGGTATGGTCGCTGGGGATGGATACGGCTGACCATCAGCTCCTTCGAGCCTTGCATGACGGCTTGCAATAAAATGGCGGCAATTCGAAGAGGAACCGGACGCGTCGTCCGGTTCCTCTTGTCGATGCGCATGCGTTATACGGCCTCTGCCTTCGCCTCGTACCATCTCATGAATGCCTCGGCCGGGATCGGCCTCGTGAAATAGTAACCCTGTGCCTCCTCGCAGCGCCGTTCCTTGAGAAAAGCGAGCTGTTCCGCATTCTCTACCCCTTCTGCCGTTACTTTGAGGTTCATGTTGCGGGCCATCGACGTGATCGTCGTGACGATCGCGGCATCGCTTCCGTCCGCGAGCAGATCCATGACGAAGGAACGGTCGATCTTCAGCTTATCGATCGGGAACTTCTTCAGATAGAGCAGCGAACTATAGCCGGTTCCGAAGTCATCGATGCTAATGCGCACGCCTAACTCCTTCAGCTTCCGGAGCATCACCGTGGCGTAGTCGACGTCAGCCGTCATGCTCTCCGTAATTTCCAGCTCCAGATAGTCGGGCGCAAGATCGGTATCCTGCAGGGCTCGATTGACCCGCTCAACCAGATCGTATTGCCGGAACTGCCGCATCGAGAGGTTCACCGATACGCTGATCGGAGGCAGACCGGCATCCTGCCATGCGCGATTCTGCCGGCATGCGGTACGCAGCACCCACTCGCCGAGCTCCAGAATCATGCCGTTCTCTTCCGTGATCCCAATGAAGGCATCCGGATAGATCGTGCCTCTCGTCGGATGCTCCCAGCGCAGCAGCGCTTCGGCGCCGACGACGATTCCGGTATCGACATGCACAAGCGGCTGGTATTCGAGTCGGAACTGCTGCTCCGCGAGCGCCGCGCGCAGCTCGGTTTCCATCCGCAGCCGGTCGCTGGCGAGGTCGCCCATTTCGGTCTTATACAGGCTGTAGGCGTTCCGATCCGTCTTAGCGTTGTACATCGCCGCGTCGGCATGCTTAATGAGCTGGTCGGAGGTGCGGCCGTCTTCCGGATAGAGGGAGATTCCGATGCTCACCGTAATATGGTAATCCGCCCCGTTCAGCCAGATCGGCGAATCGAACGCCTGCAATATCGAGCCTGCGCGGCGCTCGGCTTCTTCCGGCGACGCGACGCCCGCCAGCACGATCGTGAATTCGTCTCCGCCCATGCGATAGACGGACCCGCGCTGCTCAACCGTGCCGTCGAGCCGTTCTGCAACCGCTTGCAGTAACATATCGCCGAAAGAATGGCCCAGCGTATCGTTTATCATTTTGAACCGATCCACATCGAGCAGCATGACCGCCAGACGGCTGTCGGTACGTTCTGCCTTATGCAGCGCGCCCGTCAAGTGATCGGCCAGCAGCCTGCGGTTGCCAAGCCCCGTCAGATCGTCATGATAGGCCATATATTGCGCCTGTACTTCGGCACGCTTCTGCTGGCGCAAGGGCTCTTCGATGGTGACCAGATAGATCCCCTTCGCAAGCGAAAAATACCCCGCCAGTTTAAACAAGTTACTGAGCAGCAGATCGACATCGAGGGTGCTGTCAGACAGGATCACTTGCAAATTCGCGAAGATAAGCAGCACGAGCGCCTGCACGATCATCAGCAGGGCTTGCGGGCGTCCCGCACGGTTGCGATATAGGATGCTGACGATCGCGGCCGTATAGCCGCACAGGATAACGACGATTGCCCCTGTGCGCAGATAGTCCAGCGACTCCCCGGCGAACAATGCGCCTGCCCGGTACTCGATCGCGGCGAGCAGCGCGGCCAGCAGCGAGAATCCGGCGAATAGCGCGATCATCAACGTGCGCCGGCGGGCCGAGCTGGACGCCTTCCGGTCGTCATAGCAGAAAATGATGAACAAACCGATTGCTCCCGCTAGCTGAGCCATGCTTCCGAGCAGCATCGTAACCGTCGTATCGCCGACCTCTCGATAGAACGGCATGTGGTAGAAGGTCATCGCATGCATCAGGTCAAGCAAGCTGACCACCGCGAACAGTCCCGCCGTCTCGATTCGATGGCGCGTCATCGATCGAACGAAGAACGACCATCCGAGCAGCACCATCGCGAAGGACATCGCAAAATTCACGTAAAGCAGCATTGTAAGGGACCATAGGACGGTCCGCGATTCCATGATTCCGATAACTCCATCATGCAACAGCTGCATGGCTGCAAAGCTGAGCAGCGCGAGCAATGCAACGGTGACGGTTCTTTTCTCCGCCTTGTTAATCGACATGTAGGCCTCCCCGACCCCCGCTTACGGGGGATGACTCGACTTCTTTCGGCGAGCATGGCATCAAATCCTGCTGAATCTTGCTAACAATTGCTAATTATTGAACGGGGCAGCGATTTGAACGCCGCCGGCTAAGAGCGCTTCGCGAATCGCCGCCGCCAATGCCACGGCCTCGGCGCCATCGCCGTGGACGCAGATCGTCTCTGCCCGGATGCCGGATGTTCGACTCGCCAGCTTCAAGGCTTGCGCCGCTGCTTCGGCTTCATCCGTGATGACGGCCATCGGCTCGCCTCGCGGCACGAGCAGTCCGTTCTCACGGTAACGCCGGTCCGCGAATGCCTCCGATACGGTCCGAAGCCCTGCAGCTTCAGCCGTCTCGAGAAGCAGGCTGCCTGCTTGCGCGACGATTGCCAGACGATCATCGACGGCGCCCACAGCCCTGACGATCGCGTCCGCAATTGCCGCATCTCGTCCTGCCATATGATAGAGCGCGCCATGCGGCTTGACGTGCCGCATCCTTCCTTCCGCCGCGCGCACCATGGCATCCAGCGCGCCGACTTGGTAGAGCACGTAATCGTAGGCTTCTGCCGGCGTAATCGCCATCTCTCGCCTTCCGAAGCCGATCCGATCGGGCAATCCGGGATGGGCTCCGATCGCGACGCCCGCCGCGATGCAGGACCGTACGGTCGCTTGCATCGCGTGCGGGTCGCCTGCGTGGAAGCCGCAGGCGATGTTCGCGGAGCTGACAAGCTGCAGCAAGGCTTCATCGGAGCCGAAGCCCTCGCCCAGGTCAGCGTTCATGTCAATCGCCGGTCGTAGCGTTGATATCGCCATGGTCTTGGCTCCTATCCATTCGTATTCGCGTCGCTCGGCTCCGCGAGACGGAAGCCGGCCGCTGGGGTATGCTGCTTCAGGCCGGCAGCCAGAATCGCGAGCGAGGCCTCGCGCTCGAGATCGAGCCGCTGCGCTTGCGCAAGCGTCACGCGGCGGAATCGCAGCCGATCCCCGGGCTTCGCTTGCGCGAGCAGCGGCAGATCGGCAGTCGCGACATGCGCGATGACCGGGTAGCCTCCGGTCGGCTGGCAGTCCGCGGCCAAGACGATCGGCTCGCCGCCGGGCGGCACCTGTACGGCGCCCGGCATGATGCCGCGGGACGTCGGCTCGCCACGACCGGACCGCTCCAGCATGGGGCCGATCAGCCGGCAGCCCATGCGGTCGGATGCGGGAGCCACCCGGTAGGGCTCCCGGAAGAACCGTTCGCGGGCCTCCGGCGCGAACGTCTCGAATGCGGCAGACGGCAGCGCATGCAGCGCGATGCCGCCGTCCGCATGGGGTTCCGCGCCGCCGTAGGCATCCGGCAGCGCGAACCAGGCGGGCGCCGCCCATGGCAGGCGCCCGCTTGCGGCGCGCTCCGCGAGCGCCGAGCTCCAGGAGGCCGCCCAAGGC
>JAEZCJ010000097.1 GCA_023433615.1 Bacillota bacterium
CGAACACGCCGCCCGCCACTTGGCCGACCGTGTCGCCTGCGAACGTCGAAGCTTTTTTCACGCCATCGCCAATGTCGGTAACGAGCTCGCTTCCGAGCTTCTTGCCTACGAACTTGATCGGCTCGCCGAGCACGAATCCCGCCGTCTGCCCGAGCAGCTTGCCTGACTTGCGAAAGAATCCCATCTGCGCACGCACCTCATCCTGTGGTCGATTCTACTAGCATAGTAGCACACCGAGCGTTGCTAGCAGTAGGCAGGAAAAGGAAGAATGCTCGCATTCCTCCCGCGTCCCCGCCCTTCCATTGCACAGACTACAATCGGGTAGCCTTATTCCCGGCATTATTCCCTGCTCTCACTTCTTCACGTTGCAGTTCATACAATGGAATCTCTCATTCTGCCGCCTCCACAGCGAATACGTTGCATGCCATGCAACGGCCTGCACCGAGCGCAAATGAAAAAGGCCGGCATACACCGACCTCTAGCCTTACATCGGATCAGGACTCCAGCAGCCGGCCGCCGTCGTTCCATTGTCCGTACAGCTCGTTCATGCGGGTATGCTCGATAAACTTCGTCAATCGGCTGCGATACAAGTCCGCATCCTGCTTCACGGATTGGATATTGTCGATCCGAATTCGAACATAGAGCTCGGGCATGGCTTGGAAATTGCGATAGAGCTCCGCATCCTGGCGCAATTCCGCCAGGATTGCCTCGTCGACCCGGAAGGAGTCTTCATCCATGGCCGGCAGCACCGCGCGGCCTGCGTCGGTCATCAGCCCTAACCGCTCTAACCGCCGGACGCGTTCTTTGTTGAGCTCCGTCCAATTGCTGCCCTTGCGTCTAGGCGAGAAGCGCTGAGCCAATCGGGCATCATCCGTCTTCTTCTTCGTGCTGTCGACCCATCCGAAGCACAGGGCTTCCTCGACGGTATCCAGATAGCTGACTGCTTGGGGATCCGTCAGGATAAGCCAACAGTGGCCTTCTGTTGCATGATGCTCCTCCAGCCACTGCCGCCATTGCTGACGCGTGCTTGCTTGGACCCTTTTATCGATAATCATTCAACAACGCCTCCACGATAATCCTCTGCAATTACCGCTAGTATAACCGACCGCAAGTGACACCTGTATGTCAACGTTGCGTACAACTGCTCACTCGGGTCGAATGGCAGCAGCACCGGCAGAAGTTCGCGGAGATGAGTTGTGCGGTCTGCCTCGATCGGTTAGTCGCTTCCTATCATAGCCGGAATTGATGCACACGCCCATACGCATCGAAGAGGGCAGCCGGCGCTGATGCTGGCTGCCCTCTTCATGCTGGCTAGATTCGTTCCAGGAACGACGCGGCCATATCCGCGATCCGGGCATGCCCCTTCTCGTTCGGATGCAGGCCGTCCGACGTGAACCAAGGGAGCGTGAGCTTGTTCATGCCGCTCTCCGCATACAGGTCCAAGACCGGCAGTGCATAGTGTCGACCAAGCGCCTTAACGGCTTCCGCATATTCGATCAAGCGATGTCCCTGCTCGTTCTTCGCTTCGCAATCGAAGCCGTCCTTGTCCCGCTGCAGCGGCGTCCACAGGCTCAATCGACATGCCGGATTGCGGACCAGCAAGCTCTCGATCAGAGAGGCGTATGCGCCAGCGAACGTGTACGGATCATGCTCGGCCAGCGTGCCGATCGGCTTGTTAAGCCTGTAATCGTTCGTCCCCGCATAGATCGTCACGCAGTCCAGGGCAGGATCGACGACGGCCCCCATCCGGTACGTCGAGCCTTCGTCCGTTGCGCCGCCAGCGGTCATGGGGCAGCCGCTCCTGCCGTAATTGACGACTTCCGCGAAGCCCAGTCTGGCAGCGACAAGCGGCTGATAGCCGTTCGCTGCCGTAATGCTGTCGCCGAGCGTTCCCCAGCGCAATCCTTGCCATCTCAAGGCAGCCACCACCGTCTCCTCTATTGTCCAGCCATCTCATCCATCAATTCCAACAGCTTGTGGATCGTCTTCGAATTGCGCACCGTGGACGGAACGCCCAGCTTCTCGACCTGCGCCGACAGCTTCGAATTGCGGATGCTCTGGTCGAACAAGAGGTACAGGTCCCTGCCGGCCAGCACGAACCGGTCGCCTCCGGTCTCGTAGCCGCGCAGCTTCTCCACCTTCTCCGGTTGCGGCGCTTCGAGCAGCATCGAGACATAGAGCACCTCTTTGTCCGTGGCGGCTCTCGCATCGGCTACCTGCTCCTCCGAGAACGGCCACCCGTCCGCGATCTGCCCGATCTCTTCGCGTGACCGGAGCACTACCTTGATCGACAGCCTGAACACAGCCTCGATCTGCTGCTCGATGCGCTGCCGCAGCTCGGGCTCGTTCGCACCCGATTCGAATAAAATATTGCCGCTCTGTATGTACGTCTGCACCCGCGCCAAGCCGATCGCTTCCATCGCCGCACGCAGGTCGACCATCTTGATTTTGTTATGGCCGCCGACATTAATGCCCCGCAGCAATGCTACATAGATTGCCAATTCGGCTCACCTCACTTAACCGTATAATAGCCGCTCCGGTACGGCATTCCCTACGGATGACAGCCTTCCGCCTCATCGGGGCTGCCATATTTTCAGCTTATTGCCGTCCGGGTCGTAGAGATCGAATTCCTTGAACCAGCTGTGCTCGACCATCGCCTCGGCACGGATGCCGGCTTCGCGCACATGCTCGTACAGCGCGTCGATATCGGCAGCTCGCATGCATACGACAGGCATCTCATGCGATTCGCCATTCTCCAGCCACTCCCGCGTGCGAAAAGCGAGCGCCGTCTGCCCCTCCCTCTCGCGCAGGAATACCTCTTGCCGACCGGCCAACAGGTAGTCTCCCCCATGCTCCAGTCCCAGATGCTCCATGTACCATGCTTCGGCTTGTCGCCTGTTCGTAACCGGCAGGTAGATGCCGTCGATTCCTACGATATTCGTCTGCTTCATCCATACAACTCCCCTGAATGGTTAGGTAATATATCTATTCCATGTCAGGGCGGCAATTCCTTCACGCATATTCCGAAGGACTAATTCCATGTCACGCGCGACGATGACGCCACATGCGGAAGACGCCAGGGAGAGCATCTCCTTGGCGTCTCTAACACGACAGTAACTCGATTCGGGAATAGACTTTAACCAGTTACTCGCTTGGTATATGGAGCCGCCTGTCGGAAAAGGCAGCCCCGCCTTTAAATCAAATCGGATATTGTGAGCAGTCGTTGGATTGCCGTTGCCACTTCGGCTCGGGTCATGCCGGCCTCCGGCGCGAGCCTGTTCTGGCCTCTGCCCGTTATGATGCCGCTCTGCACGCTGGCTACAGCCCCGCTTTGTGCCCATGCCGCCACGCTGGCCGCATCGTCGAAGGATTGTAATGTCGCTTCTCCCGACTCGTCGGACAGCTTGTCCTTCAGAACAGTCAGCGCCATCGCCTTGGACAAGATCGACATTGCCTGTTCGCGGGTAATCTTGTCATTCGGGCGGAAGGTGCCGTCCGCGAATCCGTCAATCAGACCGTATGCATGAGCCGTGTGAATGGCGCCGTTGTACCAGTCTGTCGTTCTCACGTCAGAGAATGCCGTTGCGCCGTCTTCCAGCTTGAGTCCAAGCCCGCGTACAAGAACGGCCACTAACTCGGCGCGGGTAATGTCCCGGTCGGGATCAAACATGCCGCCTCCCGTACCCTGAATAACCATGCGCGAACCCATGTCGTTGACAGCGTCTTTCGCCCAATGGTTCTTAACGTCTTCGAACTCGACAGGATGCCAGACGACGGAGTACGTGCTGTTGGTCAAACTGTTGATGACCGCATAATGAATGCCGTCAATCATGATGATTTTCGTCGGCACATGGCGCGCAGTTCCGTCCGATTCGATCACGACGCCTGTCGTAATCTTGTTCGGGTCAACACCTCCGGGAATGGCGATCGTTCTTTCTACATAGACGTTGAATTGCGATACCTCGATTGTCTTGTCTCCGTATATGGCTCTAACCGTAAAATCTACCGGGGGAGCGACAATCGTGAATGTTCCCTTCTCTGCTGCATTCCTAACGTTCCCGATCGTTACGGCTGCCGGAACGGCGATCTCAATCTGCACCTTAATATCTTGCAGCGCTATGGATTTGCCCAGCTTGTCGGAAATGGCGCCGATGTTGATTTGTTGCGCAGGTAACGTATACGAAGCGCTCTCTGTCTTGATTTCTACGCTCGCCTGTTTTTGTTCCATGTTTTTGACCATCCGGCCGTTCAGTTCGCCGATGACGACGTCCGACTTCGCGCCGGCCGGAATGGCAATTGTCGCCCTTTCCCCTTCCGCTTCCAGCCGCTGTTTCAGCTTATCTTCATCCAGGACGATTCTCGTTACTAGTTGACCATGCCGCTGCTCTGCAATTGCCGTGCCGGTTCGTTCCACCTTTCCATTGACTAGCACATCGACTCCCTCGTCTGCAGGCTCGGTAGAAGGCAGAGACGGTTGAGGCGGCGTATTGCTGTCGTCACCGTCATTGTTTGCCGGTGCTGCAGGCGTGACAGCGTTAGATGCGGTTGACGGAGCTCCTCTACCCGCAGCGTTAATAGCATTCGCCGTGAATGTATAAGTCCTGCCATTCGTTAAACCCGTCACCTTGATCGGGCTTGCGGCACCGGTTACGATGATATTCCCTGGGGAAGCGGTCACTTCAAATCTAGTGATTGCGCTGCCGCCATTGTCAACCGGAGCAGTGAAGGTGATCAATACCTCGCCGTCGCCCGGCACGGCCTTTATATTCGTAGGCGGTCCCGGTACAGCGGCCGGCGTGGCATGGACTTGCTCGGATTGGACTATGATTTGTTTGCTCGCATCCAACGCCATCACCTGGAAACGATAGGAACGGCCGTTCTCGAGGTCTTGTACCCGGTAGCTGATCTCATCGCCCGGCAATGTAATCATGAAGGAATCGTTGCTATATAGGCTGTAATAAACAGCATCCGTAACGGAATTCCAGCTCAAGTCCACATGACCGTCCCCTCTCTCTGCAGTAAGCGCAAGAGGAGTTGGAGATGCGGATGTCACTGTAAAATAGACTTGAAAGCTTAGGTCAATCCCGTAATCCGCTGTGATCGTTACCTCATCCTCGTACGTCCCGGCAGTCAATCCAACCTTCGGAGATACAGTAAAGCCGGTTTGCGCATTTGCTTCATCCAGCTTCGCGGCTCCGGGCGGGCTTACTTCGAATGCGCCGGCATTCGCTCCGGTCAAATTCACCTTGAGATTGTCCAAGCTTCCCGGCATCCATTTCGTGATCGTTACCGTAAGCGGATCAGCCGGCGCATATCCCGGCGCGGCATCGGCGAACGAATAGGGGCCCGATTGCGAAAGCTCAGCCAGCGGCTTGAACGTCATTTGCTGCTCGGCGGCGTATGTTTCCGCATGGGAACCCGGATGACCGTACAGAACCAGCTCGGACGAATTGCCGCTAAACGCATCCTCTTGGATAATCGTGTCTGTATTCAGTACGACAACTTCGGTTAACCCGTTGTGCTGGAATGCCCCTGCCTGCACTTCTTTCGTACTGTAAGGAAGAAGCACCTTCTCCAACTGATTATTGCCGAAAGCCGCGGTACGGATCGTCTCGATCCCTTCCGACAGAACCAGTTCCCGCAATTGGGCATGATTAAATGCGTTGTCCCCTACGGTCGTCACGCTGCCTGGAATCATGACGCTGGCCAGTCTGGATCCCGAGAAAGTTCCTTGTCCGATTTCTGTCAACCCGTTCGGAAGTCTCACCTGCGTGATGCTTGAATTCATAAAGGACGACGGTGCCAGCCGGGTCACCGTATCCGGCAGACTTACGCTGGTTGCATTTTCCGTATCCTGAAACACCCCATCCCCGATGCCGGTCACGATGATGCCCGACAATGTACTCGGAACGACGACCTTCTCCGGTCCAGTCGCATCATTGTAGCTCGTAATATCGCCCGTTGCGATGTCCACCGTGAAGAGCATCGAGTCGATAAACGAATGCCCGTTAGTCGATGCATAGGTATGCGCCGTAGAACCGGCAGGTGCCACAATATACAAATCCTCCGGGTGAGCTTGATTGCCGGCAAACGCACCGCCGCCGATACTGGTCGACCCGCCCATAAACGTGACAGACGTTAATGCATTCATTCCAAAGACCGCCAGCGCCAGACTTGTTACATTGGCGGGAATCGTAAGCGAAGTGATCTGATTGTCCATGAACGCTCTGCTGTTGATCGTTTTCAGGCTGTTCGGCAGATGCAAGGTTGTCAGCAGATTCCCCCGAAATGCCGAGCTGCCGATATCCTGAACCGATTCCGGAAGCGTAAGCGACGACAATTGATTGGACAAGAACATATTATTCGGTATCGAATCCATCCAGGAAGGAATCGTAATGTCCGTCAGCTTATTTTCGCCAAAAACGCCTGATCCAAAGTTTACGGCAGCGGAAGGGAACGCAATGCTTGCAATCTGGTTTGTGTAGAACGCAAAATTGCCGACAGCCGTTACCGATTCGGGCAAATTGACTTCGGTCAACGCATTTTCGGAAAATGCATAATTTCCGATCGTCTCAAGCTGTTCGGGCAAGGCCACCGCGGTCAACCGGTTTTTGTAGAACGCGTTGTCTCCGATGGTCTTGATGCTGTCAGGTATAATTATCGTTGAAAGCTCATTTTCCGCAAACGCAAAATTGGATATAGCCCCCAGTTCCGATGGCAGCGTGACGCTAACGAGGCGATTGAACCTGAATACGGCGTCGCCCATGGAGACTACACTGTCCGGAATGACGACAGATGCAAGTTCATTGCTGTCGAATGCATTTTTTCCGATCGAAGTAAGGCCCTCAGGCAGCGCGACGGAGGTCAATTTATTTAACAGGAATGCTTCCTGCCCGATCGTCTTCACCGAACTCGGAATCGTGACGGAAGTGATTTGATTTTGCCTGAAAACACCTGAATTTATCGCTTCAATATGTGCCGGTAAAGTAACCGAGACGATTTCATTGCCCAGAAAAGCGTTGTTTTCAATTGTCTTCACACTGTCCGGCAAAGAGACGGACGTCAGCTTATTAAAAGAAAAAGCGGAATCCCGGATGATTTCAACCCCATCGGGTATGTGAACCGAGGTTAGTTCGTTATGTAAAAATGCCATGGTGCCGATTTCTTTCACATGGTTCGGGATGACCAACGAGGTCAAATGATTGCTCTCAAAAGCCCCTGTGCCGATCTTGGCAAGGCTTGCCGGCAATGTTACGGAAGTCAGGAAATTCTCTTTAAATGCTCTGGTTCCGATCTGTTCCACGCTGTCCGGAATGACAACGCTCATTACGTTTTTTGCCAAGAACGCTTCATCGCCGATTGCTCTGACTGCCGTACCACCGATTACAGCAGGTATTACGACATCACGTGGGCCGAGGTCGCTGTATCCATGAATCGTACCCGTCGCCGAATCAAACGTAAAGTGGCTGTCGGGGTCTGCAGCCGATACCGTCTGTCTCATCTGCGGTGGCAAGCCCGCTGATGCCAGTACTGCAATCAGCAGAATAAGCAATAACCGTTTGTACACTATAAAGCACTCCCTTCATAAACTGCCTCGTTCGGCAAAATAAGCAATATGCGACATCATAACCTAAGAAATGTTGCAAAATTGTTGCAAAACTCCGCGGAATAGCGGGAGGAGTCAGCTCCTTAAGTTCTTTCGCGGAGCTACTCTTGACGATTTTTGGCGCGCGATGCCAATCCCAAAATGCGTTGACCTGTCCAGTTCATGCCTTCTTCCTCCTAGTCATCGATTTCGATTCCATACGTCTAGGCATGTTCCCTTGCTTATTTACACCATCTCTCACGTTAAGGTATAATCTCGACGACCTGCTGCTGTTAGGCTGCGGGCAACCTCGGGGGCTACGCCCAGAATGGAGAAATGAACGCGATGTCGCAGAACATTTATGATAACGATGCATTCTTCCAAGGCTACAGCCAGATGAATCGCTCCGTGCACGGGCTTGACGGCGCGCCGGAATGGCCGACGCTGCGGTCGCTGCTGCCGGATATGAGCGGCGCCCGCGTCCTCGATCTCGGCTGCGGGTTCGGATGGTTCTGCCGCTGGGCGAGACAGCACGGTGCCGCAAGCGTGCTCGGGATCGATATTTCGGAGAACATGCTGGCCAGGGCGGCAAGGGACACGCAAGACGCAACGATAACATACCGCAGAGGCGACTTGGAGAGCGTGACGCTAGAGCCTGATGCTTACGATCTTGTGTACAGCTCGCTGGCGCTGCATTATATCGAGGACCTGCCGCGCTTGATGGGCGAGATACGCGCATCCCTCAAGCCAGGCGGCAGCCTCGTATGCTCGATCGAGCATCCCGTCTATACAGCTTCGATTGCGGCGGGATGGATCCAGCATCCGGACGGGCACCAGACTTGGCCGGTCGACCATTATCAATACGAAGGTCCGCGCACGACGAATTGGCTCGTCGAAGGGGTCGTCAAGCAGCATCGCACGATCGGTACATACGTGAACCTGCTTATTCGGCTTGGCTTCACGATCACCCATGTTCAGGACTGGGGACTTACCCCCGAATTGCTGGACGCTCATCCCGATTGGGAGGAAGAGATGCATCGCCCGATGTTCCTGTTACTATCGGCTAGGCGTGCTTAAGAACAGTAATAACCCCGGTCTCCTAATCGGAGGACCGGGGCATCGATTCGATTATTCTGCTGGCATTTCGTTGAAGAACGTAATGGTGTCGATCGGCAAGCGAGTCGTCGGATGACCCGGCTTCGCGGCCTTGCCTAGCGCGATCAGCATGATCGGAATGTAGCGGTCGCTCACGCCGAAGGCTTCTTTGAACTTGGCTGCGTCGTAGCCGCCCATCGGTACCGTGTCGTAACCGTGCGCGCGGGCGACGAGCATGAGCTGCTGCGACACGAGGCCGCCGTCGGTATGGATGATTTTGTGCGCGACTTCCTTCGGAAGCGAGCCGTACATGTTAGTCGTATTCTTGATGAACATAGCGGCCGTCTCCTCCGGCATGTAGCCGCGCTTGGCTGCTTCACCATAAATTTCCTCGGCTCGCTTATAGCCTTCTGTATCGCCCAGCACGGCAATCACGGCCGCGGCCTCCGTAACCTGCGATTGATTCCAAGCAATCGGCAGCAGCTTCGCCTTCAACTCTTCCGTCTCGATTACGAGGAACCGCCATGGCTGCACGTTGGAAGAAGACGGCGCAAGCGTTGCTTCCGCCAGCAGTTCCTTAATCTCCTCATGGGTCAGTCGAACCGAAGTGTCATACTGCCGCACGGAGCGGCGTTCGCGAATCACGTCGGAGAACAGCGCAGAAGCCGTTCCCGCAGTCGTTGCAGTTGTCGATGTAGTCATCATAAACTCCTCCTATACTGTTGTTATTTATGCACAGTTAAACTCAAAAAAAATATGTCGTTCTTGCTGCGTCGTTTAACTGTTGTTTATATTGCACAGTATAGAGCTTGAAGCAAGCCGCTGTCAACTGTTTCTCTACAGGGCTTGACTACAGCTTCGCCTCCAGTTGGCCCGCGACGTCGGCTATCGTGTATTTGCTTAGCACATCGCGCATGCTGTTATCCATTTCCTGGGTAATATCCTGCAGTGCGGATCTCATGCTCTGGCCAAGGGGATGCGTGCCCGCGGTCTCCGTGATGCCGTAGCACAGCGTGCTTCCCGCACGAAAAGCATCGTAAATGTCGACCAGTCGAATCGTCTCTGCCGGCCGCTTCAGATGATAACCGCCGTCGCGACCTTCGCGGGTGCCGATGAATCCCTCCTTGGCGAGCACGGCAAGTATGCGGCGCAATAAAGAGGGCTCCGACTGCAGGTATCTGGCAAGCTCAATGCTCGGACAAGAAGTGTTGACGTTCTCCTGCGACAAAATAATAAGCGATTGAACGGCCAGGCCGAACCACTTCGGATGCTGCGACGACGTGCAATATTCTTGCTTCACCTTCGGTTCCCTCCTCTTGAACGGATCGCATACGATGAACAGGTATGAGTAAAGTGTATCGAAATACCTGACATGTCGCAATAGCCGAATCCAATGGAGAATTCTGAAAACAGGGCTGCCCCACGCTCAACTGCGATCGGACAGCCCTCTACTCCAATATAAGTAACTGCGAGTACTACCACTATTCCCTACAAATATGAAGTGAAGGGAGATTAGTGTAGAATGCTGCAACTAATTCAGCGGTCTCAGCCCCCATATGGCGATTTGTTCAATAATAGTGGTAGATAACTACACTATTCCGCGATTCAGGCCATTTTCAGCGAATTTAGTGGTAGAGAATGAATCTATTCCCGCCTTCGGCCCCGCCACTTCAACCAATCCAGCTACGCTTCGGCTTCACTAGCCCGTTAACCGCTACGCCTTGCGGACCGCGAACCAGAGCTCGACATAGTTGAGACCGTCCCTAGCGCCGTACATCTCGAACTCGATCCCGTCTACCTGCTCATAGCCGGCCGTCGGAAGCCATTCGGTGTAGAAGCGGCGGTACAGCGTTTCGATCGTCTCGTCGAACTGATCCCATGGGTGCGGATCCGACGGGAAAATCGCCCACGTATGCGCAGGGATCGTCACCGTCGAATAGCCGTCCGTGTCGCTGGCTTCATCCTTGAAGGCGCACAGCATGTACGGGAACGTGTCCGGTCCGGTCTTTCTGTAGCTGCACACTGCATGTACGCGGTGCAGTTGCTGACAGACGAACGATGGGAGATCGCCCGCACGTTCTTCGAGCCGCTTCACATCCCCGTTCGAATGGCTCTGTTCCCATAGCTTGGCCGGCGTCTCCGGCGTCCCCCCTCCTCCGTCCGTGCGGAATACGCCCTCAATGCCGAACACCTCGAAGCTTTCCTTCGTCTCGATCCGATAATTCATCGCTTCTGCCCCCTTGATCGTGATAAGGAAGGACAGACGGGGATAGGCTACAAGCGCCGCGCCGTCCTGACGGGCCATCGCCGGCGCGATCCCATGCAGGGCATGGAATGCCCGCGCAAAGGATACCGGCGATTCGTAGCCATACTTCAGCGCGATATCGATGACCTTCGCCGAGCCTGCCTGCCGAAGCTCCAACGCTGCCAGCGTCAGCCGTCTTCGCCGAATGTACTCAGCCAGCGTCACGTCCGTTATGAACGCGAACATGCGCTGGAACTGATACGAAGAGCAGCAGGCCATGCGCGCCGCTTCACTAAGCTCGATCTCCCCGGTCAAGTTCGACTCGATATAGTCGATTGCCCGATTCATCCGCTCCAGCCATTCCATTTCGCCCCCTCCTCTCGAAACCAAGTATAGTCGGGGCAGACATTCGGTTCGCAACTTTTTGTGCCCCGTAAAGTTTAGATTACCTCCATGTAACGAAAAAAGACAGCTGCGCAATTGGGCGGCTGTCCTTCATGATCATCCATTGCCTCGCGGAATCGTTCGCGTTACGATACTTTCTTCGCGATCGAATCCGGAAGCTGAATGCGCAGAATATTCGTATTGTCCTTGTCCATCTTACGCAAGATGTCCGTCATCAACCCGGTTAGAATCGGGTCTTGCGCAGCCTTATACGCGACTAACAGCTTGAATACTTGACGCTTGCTCATATACATTGTCATGAATGCCACCTCCGGCAACCCGGCCGTCCTAGCTCATCGCCTTAGACCCGCGGTTTTGCGTCCCTGTCTTTCGACAGGTTTGCCTTTATCGTCTTGCTATACCAATAGTACATTAGATTCAGGACCTCAGCAACACCTATTTCCAGTTGCTGCATCATTTAGTCGCGATTTCTATGCCTTACGACCCATATAGTCACATTGCACCGCCAGCCTAATACAGATCCTCTGCCGGCAGTATGCCGAGTGCCTTCGCCTTCTTGATCGCCTCGACGCGGGAGGACGCATGCAGCTTCTGGAAAATTTCCGTCAGCATATATTCGAGCGACCGCTGGCTGATCATGAGCGTCTTCGAGATCTCCTTGTTGCTCTTGCCCTTCGACAGCTCGCGCAGCAAGCGATCTTCCTCGTGCGTGATCGTGGTGCGGTCCTGCTCCGATTCGCCGACCGACACGACGATCTCCTGCCGCCTCAGCTGCTTGAACAGCTGCGTCGGAATGATCGTCTCCCTGGCCGCTGCGCACCGGATCGCCCGGATCAGCTGATCGCGGGTCGACGTCTTGGCGATGAAGCCGGATATGCCGGACTCCATCAGCAGATTGAAGTGCGGCGCGATCTCGAACCCCGAATAGATCAGTATGACCGCATTCGGAACGTAGCCTAATATTCGCCTCGTCAGGTCTGCGCCGTTCATGTTCGGCATGTACAGGTCGAGCAGCATGACATCGAATTCCTTCAGCCGCACGAGATCCGGCACGAGGAACACGTCCGTCTCGATCGTGACGTTCATGTCGGGCTCGCTCTCGATCAGCATCTTCGTCCCTTCGACGACCGAGCGATGATCGTCCACCAATAAAATTTCCATAGCTATCTCACCTTCATGCCTTGAATTTGGTTGGAAGCTGAATCGTGACGTGGAACCCTTCCCGAGGCGCCGAACGGAAAGCAACCTCGCCTTCGAGGCTAAGCACCCGCTTCTCGATGCCTGCCATGCCCATATGTTGGAACGAGCCCTCGAACGCCGACAGCTCCATGCCCACGCCATCATCCGAATACGTAAAGCGCACCTGATCCTGCCCGCCGGAGAGCGTCATCGTCACCTGCGATGCCTGCGCATGCTTCGAGGCATTGTTGAGCAATTCCTGCACGATCCGATACAGACCCAGCAGCTGATCCTCGCCGAGCGTGCCCTGCCACTCGTCGGAGTTGAATACGATCTCGTAGTTGGCGAACATGCGCGCATACTCGAATAGACTGCGCAGCGACTCGACGAGCCCCATCTTCAGCAGAAATGGCGGCCGCAGCTCGTTGCACGTAATCCGGATCTGATGGATCGCATCCAGCAGTCCCTCCTCGATCTGCTTCAGCTCGCCTGCCGCCGGGTTCGGAAGTGCCGAGCCTGATCGGGACCGCAGCGACTCGAGCTTGCGGTACCAGATAATGAGGTCCTGCAGCACCGAGTCGTGGAGATCGCTCGACAGCGCGGCCCGCTCCTTCTCCGACAGCTGGAACAGGAGCCGCAGCATCCACTTCGGCGTCTCGTTGCTATGCGCGAGCTGCTCGAGCCGCTGCATAAGATCTTCGAGCAGCTGTAGATTGTCATACAGGATTGTCACATAATGAACGGCCGTGTCGAGCCACTCCTCCTCGATTCGGAGGAGCGCCCTACTCGTCTCGATCCGCAAGTATACCGGCTGCTGCTTCTCGCCGATTCGCACGCGGATGCCGTTAAGCGCGCTGTCCGAGTCTTCCGAAACCTTCCCTGGCTGCACCTCCCTCGGCGCTTCTTCGATGACAGCCTCCACAGCCGGGAGGACCGCCTTCACTTCCTCGAGCAGCCGGCTCTCGAGATCGGATACCTTCATCACGTTCGCCAGATCGTTCGCGAACCGGTTCAGGCTCTGCTGCAGCGACTTGTACCGCTCCTCGCTTTGGATCAGCTCGCGCTCCTCCCGCTTGCGCGCGGTAATATCCTTGACGATGCCGTGGATGCCGCTCAGCTCTCCTCCGCTCGCAATCGGCACGAACGTAATGCTGACGATCCGTTCGCCGGCCTCCTCCCCCCGGATTTGTTCCGTACCCGCATGGCTGATTCGGCATTCGATATCCCGCGGCTCCCGCATCTGCATCACGCGGTAGAGCGTCCCGTAGATGTCCGCATGGTCCTCGTCGTGGATCATGCCTAGGAAGCAGCGGTTCGTCAGCTGTTCCGGCCGAATCCCGGTGATCGACTCGAACGCGCGATTCGCGCTTACGAAGCGGAAGCCGCTCAGCTCGATGGAGAATACGCCGTCCAGATTGTTCTCGAACAGCGACTTATAGCGCATCTCGCTCTCTTCGAGCGCCTGCTCGTACCGTTTTTTATCGGTAATGTCGACCATCACGCCGTCCAGCCGCTCCACGCCGCCTTCGCCGTTCACGTTCGGTTGGATGATCATGCGGATCCATTTGAGCTCGGGCTCGTGAATCATCCGAATCTCGACATCGACGCGCCTCCCGCGGTCCAGCTTCTCCTTGACCTCGTTCATCAAGATCGCGTTATCGTCGGGATGGATCCGGTCGTGCATCATAATCGGTTTGTCCATGTAGATCTGTTTAGGAATCCCGATGATGCGCTCGATGCTGTCCGACAAGACGTTCATCCGCGAGAAATGCTTATCCGTCGACCATGCGGCCACGTTCACGTTATCGAGGATATTCTGTATGAGCAGCTCGTCGCGCTTGCGCTGGGTGACGTCCCGAACGGCCGCCACGACATATTGGACTTCGCCATCCTCATTCAATACGGGCTTGACCCGCGTCTCGGCATCGATCACCCGACCGTCCGCATGTAGAATCCGATACGCCAGATCGACCTCCCTGCGCGTGCGCAGCACCTCGGCATACAAGAGACGCACGCGTTCCCGGTCATCCGCATGAATGACATCGAACGCGTCCATTCCCTCGTATTCGGCAACGCTGTACCCCGTAATCGGCAGAATCGACGGAGACACGAAGCGCACGACGGCCTGATTATCGACCAGCACCATCGCGTCCAGCGTATTCTCGGCGATAATCCGATACCGCTCGTCTACTGCATCTTCTCTTCCCATTCTTCATCCACCTCGGGTTCGTCCATGTGCTAGCTTCGTTACGATTCATTATAGAGGATTGCCTCGACGCTGGCGCGCAAAAAAATGCGTGCAACCGCAAAAAAGCGTCCGGCGGCTGTGTGCCGATCCGGACGCTTGCTGGCGCGGAGTCGATTCTGTTATTGAGAAGGCGGCACGGGTGCGGGATAATACGTCGGCGGAACGATCAGCCAGCCTTTCTCTGCCATCATCTGCTTGAGCGGGATGGCGAAAGCGGCTTTTTTCATGAAGAACTTGGCGAACATCATCCCCACGTCCGGACGTACGGCCTCCGTCAATCCTCTGGTCGCGTAATTGATGCCAAGCACAATATTGAAGCTGAGAAGGCTGGCGACTTCTTCATCCGACAGCTTGGCGGGCTCCGGCACGGTGCGGTAATCCCCGATCGGCTTCTCCGGCGTTACCTGCGGCAGCGTTACCCCTTCCTTCTGCAGGAACGTCTTCAACTCTTCCCGGATCGGGAGATGCACGTTGTGGATCACGTCTTCAATCTTAGACCTTAGATCATTGTCCTGCACGGTATTGTAAGCCACTTGCTCGCCGCGCATCGTCTGCTCCGTTGCAGTGAGGTAGAACCATAAATTCATCGTTTCCCCGACATTGAGCGGCGGCTTCTTGCCGTCGATGAACGGCACGACCGAGTCCTTCAGAATTTCCAACAGGTTCATGGCAGCAGCTCCACTTTTTTACGCTTATGATCTCCATGCAAGGCTTCATTATGCAAATCATTCCGCCCCGCTAACCCGTACGAGCAAGAATGCGCCGAACAACAGACAACGCGCCTTGAGCCGGTCAGCAGCCCAAGACGCGTCGTTAACGCGATTAATCTTATAAGACGCGGCGTGCCGTGACGTAGTGGCCTTTCCACCAGCCGCTGTTCAAGCTGTCGATCGCGACGCCGTCAGTCGACGGCTTGTTGTGAATGAATTTCCCGTTGCCCATATAGATGCCGACATGGTTAATGACGCCGTCGTTCTTGCCCACCGTGTCGAAGAAGATCAGGTCGCCCTTCTTGATATTACTCTTGCTCACGTATTTCCCTTGCTTCTTCTGATCCTTCGTTCCCCACTTGAGATCGACGCCTACCTTCGCGAAGATGAATTCCGTGAACGAGGAGCAGTCGAAGATCAGCTTGCTAGCGTTGCGCGTTCCGTAGTCGTAGCTGACGCGTCCCTTATAGCTCTGCGCCAGTTCAATCACTTTGTTCGCCTTAGCGGAAGCGCTCAAGCCGGAAGTTCCTGAACCGGAGCCGGAGCTGCCCTTGTAGTCTGTATATTTGGCATTCGCGGATATGTAGCCCGTCTTGCCGTTCTTCGTCCGTACCTTCAGCCAATAGGCATTGACCTTCGAGATGACATGAATGTCCTCGCCGCGATTGAGAAAATCGATGACGCGGCCGCTTGTGCTCGCGGATGACCTCATGTTCACGCCTCTCTCCACTTCCGTCTCATAGACGGTTGCGGCCGATGCAGACTGAATCCCCGGTGCTTGTCCGACTGTCATAGCCGAATAGCCCATCACGGTGCAGAGCCCGACGGCAATGATTCTCTGCTTAAGATTGTTCATGCTGAATCCCTCCCAATAGTTGTGGTCAAGAATAACAATAGCAAATCGCGCATTCCCTAGAATGTTCCATGAAGAACGGAAAGTGTTGGTACGGCAGGGCTTGTCCCTCTCTATTAGAATTTCATGAGAATCCACTAATTTACGACATTAACGAAGAATGTGACAGCGCATTCAACAGTTGTCGCCATTTCCCGGGCAATAACGTCACGCGATGGTCCGCTGGCAAAGACGGGCGACGCTGAGCGACAATCGTCGCCGAATCTCCTCCATTTTCAAGTTGAAAATTATTACCCAATTGATTATGATAGTTATGAAAATAATTTTCTCTAACTCATGCGCAAGTCGGCATTCAGCTCGGCGGCCCGTTGTTCGCGAGAGCTATCATGGATGTTTGAATGGAGGGGCGAAGAATGAGCATGTTATTGCAGGCCATACAAGAGAGGCTCAAGCAGCTTCCGCCTCAGGAAGCCAAGTTGGCAGGCTTCCTGCTCGAGCAGCCGCGCGAAGCCGTGCAGATGACGATAACGGAGCTCGCTCGGCAGTCCGGCAGCAGCACGGCGACGATCTCGAGGTTCTGCCGGTCGTTCGCGGCGGATAATTTTGCGGAGTTCAAGCTTAAGCTGGCCATGGAGCTGGCCGAACAGGCGGATCGGCCGACGCAGGAACAATACCAAGACATCGTCGCCGGACAGCCGCTCGATCAGATGATCGAGGCGCTCACGGCTAACCATGTGCGGTCCGTATCGGATACGACCAGACTGGTCGATGTCGGACGCCTCAAGGCGGCGATCGATGCGCTCCATGAGGCGCGGCGGATCGATCTGTACGGCTCTGCCACATCGGGCATCGTGGCGCAGGATTGCCAACAGAAGCTGGTCCGCATCGGCAAGGCCGCTATCGCCTTCTCCGATCCGCACATGCAGCAGACGTCAGCCGCTTCGCTCACGTCGCGCGACGTCGCGATCGGCTTCTCCTATTCGGGTGAGACGCCCGAGACGATCGAAGCGCTTCGCTGCGCGGCAGAGCAAGGCGCGTTAACAATTTCCGTGACTCGTTATGGTGCTTGCACGCTCGCGGATTCCGCCTCGATCAGCCTGTTCACCTCGTCATCCGAAGCGGGCATGCGCCGCGGCGACATGGCCTCGCGGATGGCGCAGCTGCACCTCGTCGATATGCTGTTCGTCGGACTGGTGAGCGAATATTTTCACGACTACGTACCGAGACTGGAGCAGTCCTACCAATCCGTGCAAAGATACACGGGCAAGAAGGAGAAGAGAAAATCATGAATATTCTGACATTCGATTCCGAAGACCAGCTGAATGAAGCCGGTGCCGGCATTCTCGCGTCGGTCGTGCAGACGAATCCGTCAGCCGTACTTGGGCTGGCTACGGGCGGCACGCCGGTCGGCATCTACGAACAGCTCGTGGAGACGCATCGTCGCGGGCTATTCAGCTTCGCGCGGGCGACCACGTTCAATCTCGACGAATACGTCGGTCTGCCGCCGGAGCATCCGGAGAGCTACCATTCTTATATGAATCAGCATCTGTTCCGACATATGGACCTGTCATCGGAACGGACGCATATTCCGAACGGCAATGCGGCCGATCTCGCGGAGGAGTGCAGTCGGTATGACGAGTTGATTCGGCAGGCAGGACAGCTGGATCTGCAGCTGCTCGGCTTGGGCCATAACGGCCATATCGGCTTCAACGAGCCCGCTCATGCGCTGCTCAGCGGCACGCATGTCGTCCAACTGGCGGCGAAGACGCGGGCGGCGAATGCTCGCTATTTCGATTCGCCGGAAGAAGTGCCGGCGCAGGCGATCACGATCGGCGTCGGGACGATTCTGAAGGCGCGGATGATCCTGCTCGTCGTGAAGGGCGCGGACAAGGCGGAGATCGTGCATCGCGCACTGACGGGACCGATCACTACCGACTGTCCTGCATCGCTATTGCAGACGCATCCGCATCTTGTCGTATTGCTCGACCGTGAAGCTGGGAGGCTGTTAGGATGAATACGAATGCTGTTCAAGGAATGGAGCTGCCTCCGGTGCTCGTGGAGAATGCCCGAATCGTGACTCCTGCAGCGGGGCAAGGGCAATCGGCTGCCGTGCCTGGGGCTGCCCAGGAAGCCGGCGTGATCGAAGGCTGGATGCTGCTGCGCGGCGGGCGGATCGCGGCGATCGGCGCGGCGGGCGAGCCGATGCCGGAGCTGACAGAGCTGCCGGCGGGCGCGATACGGCTCGATGCAGGCGGCGGATACGCGCTCCCCGGCTTCATCGATGTCCATGTGCATGGAGGAGCAGGCCATGACTTCATGACCGCCGATCATGCGGGGCTGGACGCCATTGCGCGGTTTCACGCCGAGCATGGCACGACCGCCATGCTCGCTACGACGGTCACCGCATCGCGGGAATCGCTGACCGGCGTGCTGCAGCGTGTTCGCGATTACCGGACCGCGGCGGACGGGCTCATGCCTTATGCGCAGCTGCTAGGCGTTCACCTCGAGGGGCCGTTCATGAACCCGCGCTATAAGGGTGCCCAGAATGCTTCCTACATGGTGGAGCCGCAGGCGGATTGGCTGGACCAGTGGGTCCGCGATTATCCCGGCATCATCAAGCTGCAGACGCTCGCGCCGGAGACAGAGGGCGCGAATGCCTATATCGAGCAGCTTGTCCGGCACGGGATCGTCGCGGCTTGCGGGCATACGGACGCTACGTATGAACAGCTCCGCGATGCGGCCGATCATGGGCTGACGCATGCCGTTCATACGTTCAACGCGATGCGGCCGCTCCATCACCGGGAGCCCGGAACGGTCGGCGCCGTGCTGACCGACAGCCGCATCATGGCGGAGGTCATTGCCGACGGCGAGCACGTCCACCCTGCCGCTATCCGTCTGTTGATCCGATCGAAGGGCATCGACGGCGTCATGCTCGTCACGGACGCCGTGGAGGCAGCCGGCATGCCTGACGGCGCCTACGTGCTGGGCGAGCTGCCCGTCGTCGTCGAAGGCGGCGTCGCGCGGCTCGCGGACGGCAGCTCGCTTGCCGGCAGCACGCTCACGACCGTGCGGGGCTTCCGCTTCCTCGTGGAGAAGGTCGGGGTCACGATTGCGGAGGCAAGCCGAATGGCCAGCTTGAACCCAGCCCGCCAGCTCGGCATCGACGGCGACTACGGCAGCCTCGAACTTGGCAAGCGCGCCGACTTGCTGCTGCTCGATTCGCGTCTGCAGCTGCAGCATGTACTGGTCGGAGGCCGGATGGTGCGATAGCGCCATGCTTGATTTTGTCGGTAAATATGCAGCGCCAGCCCTTGTATTCCGACATACATCTCGCTTTGCCCATGCTATTATCGGATTTCAACTACTATATTACTTAAGTGGGAGCGATAATAGATGGAGCTAATTATGAACCAGGCATTCGAGAATGAGACAATCGGATTCGACGGATTCACGTTCGCGGGCTGCGTATTCCGAGACTGCGTTATCGTCGTGGCGACGGACCAATTCAACTTCGAGCGGTGTTCCTTCTACCGCGTGAAATTCCTTGTCCATCCAACCGTACCGATCCAGCAATTCTCCCATATGCTCTCGCAATGCGTCCAAGAGGACGTCGTGTGTCTCTGGAACGACGTCTACCTCGATTATGAATCGCTGGGCAACATTCGCGCGAACACGATGAGAATTCTGGCTTGAGCGAGACGATCCGGTATGATCCGGTACGATGACGCAACAGGAAGAGAGCATCCTCGACATGCGATGGATGCTCTCTTCTTGTATGCCCGCGCGCTTACGCTGCTGCGCTATGCCTTCAACCGATAGCTCACGAACGCAAGCTGACGGCTGTCAGGCGACCACGAGTTCACGTTGATCGTCCCCTGCCCGCCGAACAGTGCGGCAAGCGTGCGAATGTCTCCGCCGCGGCTCGACATTACCCGAACCTCGACGTTCTTGTTCGCGGGGTGGTCCCCAGGGGCGACATCGCCCTTCCGGTAAGTGATGAAGGCGACGGATTCCCCGTCCGGCGAGACGTGCGGGAACCAATTGTTCGCTTCATCGAACGTCATCTGGGTCTGTTCGCTGCCGTCTGCATTCATGCGCCATACCTGCATCAGTCCCGAACGCGTCGAATTGAACCAGATGTGGCGGCCGTCCGGCGAATACTCGGGACCATCGTCGAGACCGGGCGTATCGGTCAGCTGCGTCTCTAGGCCCCCGGCTGCCGGGATCGTGTAGATGTCGTATTGGCCGTTGCGTTCGGCGCAATACGCCAGCGTCTTGCCGTCCGGCGACCAGCCGTGCAGGTAGCTCGGCGCCATTGCCGTCACGAGGACGGGCTGACCCCCCGCAAGCGGGAAAATATAAATCCGCGACTGGCCGTCCTCCGCCGTATGATGGCTGACCGCTACCTGCGTATTGTCCGCGGACAGCACATGGTCGTTGTTGCACTGATTCGCGTAGCCGGAATCGATCACGGCGCTCGTCCGCGATGCCAGATCGAACGAATGGAGCAGGCCGCGGCTATTGTAGATCAGACGCTGGCCGTCTGCCGTCCAGTTCGGCGCTTCGATCAAGTAGTCGAATTCTGCCAGCACCTGCCGCTCGCCGCTTGCGGCATCCACGGTCTCCAGTACGCTAATGACGTTACGCTCTTCCGCTTGACGCGGCTGCTTCAATGTATTCATAGCGGGCTCCTCCCTGGAATGAACGTCAGTCCATCCGATAGCGAACGCGTGAACACGCGTTCATTTACTTGATTCTAATATAGGTCATGCCCTGAAGGCTGTCAATTATCAATTTCGTACAATGTTCGCCTTTGCCGTGCGTCGAAACAGAGCTATAGCGGAGAATTTGCGCTATTAGCGTACTCTTTTTCTTAGAATTCCGTGGCGGAAATCCTCATCCCAGTCGTAATAATGGGGCAATTCTCTAATTCAGAAACTCCC
Source organism: Bacillota bacterium (assembly GCA_023433615.1). GTDB lineage: Bacteria > Bacillota > Bacilli > Paenibacillales > Paenibacillaceae > Paenibacillus_I. Next base: position 21,264 of record JAEZCJ010000097.1, read on the forward strand.
GTTCTTTAATTAGCGAATCCGATACACGAAGTCGCCCAAACACGGAAAGACGCTACCCGATTAGCGCATGCGACATCCTCATTAGAGTAATTGCTTCGCTACGACTGGGCACATAGCAGCTACGGTGGCACATGACAGCTACGGCTCTGCACATGGCACAGCAGTAATCGCCTGCGCCCAGATCTTCCCCACGGCACAGCAGCATCCCCGTAAGACCGCATCGCCCCACCGCACAGAAGGAGCTGCCCAGCCCCCCATCAACTCGCGGATGGTGAACCGGAACAGCTCCTTCGTACATGCCGACTGCTGCGCGATTATTAAGCGTTGCTCTCCGTCGTCGCTGCGTCGAGCATCGTCTGCCAGTCGGCAAAATCCGTCTCGCGCGCCACATGACGGTCGAATAATTCGCCTTCGAGAGCGCTTAGCTGCTCCCGCGTCTCGGCTTGGAAGTTGCCCTTCTCGAGGAATTCGGCGAAGCTCTTGAATCCGGAATGCTTGCTCATGAAGCGCTCGTTAAACAAGTGGCTGAGCGACTGCTGGTCTTGCATCGCTTGATTCGTCTTCTGCCCTTGGAGCTCGAGCAGCAAGTCGTCGAACGACATTGGCTTATGCTTTCTCAGAAAACCACACCCCTGCATCTGGATCGAATTTCATTCATGCTTCCCTCTATTGTACCATAGTGTGGGGCAAGGGGTGTTAATCTATTCCCAGATTTCTTGTTATCGCTTCTCGAAGTACATTCTGGCGCTCTCGCCGGCAGCCGCGGACATGTCGACCTTAATCGTAATTTTCGGCGATGTGGCCGTCACCTTCATCCAGCGGTGCCCCTTCTGAACGGCATAGCCGGCCAGGTCCAGCGTCACGTTAAGCGTCGTCAGCCGCTGCGTGGGATCGGAGACCGACACTTCCAGCACGCCTCCCCGCTCGCGAATCATGACGCTCGCGGGCTGATCGACGCTGATCTTGCCGACGGAGCCCGCCTTCCAGAAGTTCGCCGCGACGATGCCGAGCGACGTCTCCTCCACGGCATGCACCGTCGCATTCTGCGCCAGAATACGGACCTGCTTGTTGCTGTTGTATGCCTTGGTCGCCGCAGCGCTTCGGTTCGGGAGCAGAATGTAAGCATACGATGCATCGCTAGGCTGCGCGCCGTGATTCACCCACATCGTCATATAGTTCCGCGTAATCGACTTGGTCGATTCCGATTTGCTCAGCTGCGCCCAGTTGCCCGTGCGCGCTTCGCGCAGCATCGTCAGCGGCGTATCGTTCGGGAATACGTAACCGATGCTCGACCCTTCTACCGAACCGCTCAGATGCGCCCAGTCGACGTCCGCATAACTCTTGCTCCAGCCTACTCCAGCCGATTGGGTCTCTCCGTTGACGACGAGCGTCTCGTCTCCGGCCGCGGACAGCTTCCGATTCTCGACAATCGTCTCGTAGACGCCCGGCAGCTCCGCCGTGATGCCGCTGCCCATCGCAACGATCTCGTCATCGAACATGAACCAGGATTTATTGCCTGCCAGCCCGGTGTCGTCGTACCGGAATTGCATGCCGGCGCTGCCGTATGCACCGGTGATGACCGAGCCGCCGACCCAGGACTTCGCGCTGCGCTCGGAGGCCTTCGGCCTGCCGTCCGTCGTCGTGCCGGGCAGGCGAAGCGGATCGATCGTCGGCCAGTAGCCGTCTACGAACTGCTCATAATCGCTCGTATACAAGTACGTCATGCCGTTGCCCGTATACCAGCCCTTCTTGTTCTCGTCGTTCATCGTCTCGTAGTTAAGGATGCGATCGGAATACATGCTGATGCCGTACGAGAAGCCTTGGCGAATATGCATGATGCGGTCCATCGACGGGAATTGGAAATGCGCGATCCGCTTGCCCTTCGGCGTGATCGTGGAATCGTTCAGCAGCGCATCGACCATTCGCATGCCCGAGACGTCCAGTCCGTAATACGTATAGTTCAGCACCCGGTTCGCCTTATAGCCGTACTTCAGGCTGCTCCTGATCTCCATTGCCTGATCGGCCGGCAGCAGCTTCGAGATGCGCAGGAAAGCGTGCATCGCCGTGCGGCCGATCGTGTACGGATTCGACCCTTCCCGCGCGATCGCTCTCCCCCGCACCGTATCGACCATCGCGCCGTCTTGGATGAGCGGCTCGAACGCGTCCTTATACCAAGTTGAAAGCGTATTCGCCTGCGCCGCCGTAATATCCCAGCGGCTGCCGTCCAGCAGCGTCAGCAGCTTCGATAACCGGTCGATCAGCACGACGCCGTAGCTGCCGGTATACGACACGTTCGCATGCTGGATGAAAGAGCCGTCGCGGTAGAATCCGTCGCCGGACGTCACGGTCTTGTATAACGGCTGAATCGCGCTATGCGCTTGCGCAATTCGCGCCTCATCCTTCTCGATGATGCCGTGCAAGGCAACGATCAGCGCCTTCTCGGCCAGATTCGCGCCTGCCTCGGGCGTACGGCAGCAGTTCGCCCGCTTCGCCGGATCGGGAATGATGGTGCGCAGCGCCACATCGTACCGGTTGACCAGCGAATCCGGAAGCTTGCCGTCCATCAACACGATTATCGTCACGATCTCAAGCGGCGAGCCGATCTCCCACTCCCACCAGTTGCCGTAGCGGTTCGCGTCCGCCATGTACCGGTTCTCGGACATCCACTGCATGGCAGCGATAATGTCCTGAGCGAGGCTCTCGTTCTGATACCAGCGGGAACCCTCTGTCGCATAAGCGAAAGCCAGCTTCTCGATCCGCCGGAAGCTCTCCGTGATCTGTGCCGGATTGCTCGTGCTCGTAAGATCGGACCACAATCCGGAGGCATCGTTCAATCGCAAGGTATCCCACACGCCTGTACGGGAGCTGTTCGTGATCGCGGCGATCTTCGCGACGTGCGAAGCCATTGCCTTATGCTTGCCGTCATACACGTCATTGCCTGTCAAATAGTTGCGCCAATTGTCGCGAAGCGTGTCATACTCGTCCGCCGTATTGGCCATGCAGCTCGCAGTCAGTACCAATAGTGAACCAATTAGAGCAAGGAGAATCATGACCATGGTTCGGGACCTTCTTAGTTGTAGTTGCCATGTCATCGCCCTACACCCCATCGTCCTATCGAATTTTGTCATTAGTATATCATGTCCCTCTCGCCTTCCGGTATAACCAGCAGTCCTATTTATCCGCCTGATCATGCCAAAAAAAGGCGATCACACAAAGAACCGCCTAGTTCCTAACAGCTATGCGATGCATCAGGTATGACACCAGCCGATAGCGCACCATTAACTTCCCCCATATTCGTAGGGCGTAGGAATCAGCAGCCCTGCTGCTAGACCCTTTGCGGATCTGTATAAGCTTGCCCAGTACCCGCTCCTTAGGAACCGGGGCATCCGGATATCGATTCGAGTCTCCCTTGCACAGAAATACCTCTTCGTCCCCGATTCGCTCCTTGCGCAGCAGCCTGTGGCCGATTAGTCCCGACTGTTCGTCCTCGAACAGCAGGATATCGCCGATCGCCGCTTGCTCGGGCGAGATCGGCACGAACCGGCAGATGCTGCCTTGCCGGATGAGCGGGAACATGCTCGTCCCTCTCGAAGGTATCTCGATGTATCCTCGATGCTCTAGCATCTGCCTGATGCTGGATGCCTTGCGAAGCAATTGCGCTGTCACGCCGACGTCATCCCCTCTGCTTACAAATTGCGATAATGCGTGTTCAAAAAGGCCAGTTGTCAGCGCCTCAAGTGTTTCCGAAGGAAACGCACACCGGAAGCATAAGCTTAGGTTGGACGATGATGGAAAATGAGGAGCGGAGCTCATGCGTTTCCGTAGGAAACGCAGCGTCGGAAGCATATGCTCGTAAATCCTACGTGAGCACCGGAATTTTCGCCAGCGTTCAAGATACGATGTCGGATTGCATCTTGAGCTGCTTCGCGACCACAAGTGGACTTTTTGAACGACCACCAACTGCAAAGAAGAGGGCAGGAAGCAGCCCAACCCTCGCTGCAGCCCCCTCTTCTATGCACGCTGCCGATTAACGGTGGCAGCCGGATGGACGCGTTTCGAACTTAACCGCTTGATGCTCAACGATTTGTGGAGCTTGGTATGCTTTTTTCATTCTGTTTCACCTCCTTTATAGAGTATGGATGCCGTTCCGTCGTTCCGTCGTTCCGTCGTTCATCTCGCCGTCCGGACTGGCTCCGCAGCGTCTTGCTGCTCCATGTACAGCCGCGCATACATCCCGCCCTTATGCAGCAGGGCATCGTGCGTCCCTTGCTCGATGACCCTGCCGCCGTCCATGACGAGGATGCGGTCGGCCTGCCTGACGGTCGAGATGCGATGCGCGATCATCACGGTAGTCCGGCCGGCCATCAGCCTCTCCAGCGCCGCCTTCACGGCAGATTCCGTGATGGAATCCAGCGCCGACGTCGCTTCGTCAAGGAGCAGCACGGGCGCGTCGCGCAGGATGGCGCGGGCGATCGCGATCCGCTGCTTCTGTCCGCCGGACAGCTTCGCCCCTCGTTCGCCGACCTCCGTGTCATAGCCGCCCGGCAGCTCCAGAATGAACGGCTCCGCATTCGCTTCGCGCGCCGCGCGCCGAATGTCGGTCTCGGTCGCGTCCGGACGGCCCAGCGCGATATTGTCCCGGATCGTGCCGTCGAACAGATACGCTTCCTGCGTCACGACGGCGAACATGCTCGCCCTTGCGCCGGGATCCCAGTCGTCCAGCGGCTTGCCGTCCATTCGGATGACGCCTTCGCTCGGCCGATAGAAGCCGAGCAGCAGATGGAAGAGCGTGCTCTTGCCGGCGCCGCTCGGACCTACGATCGCCGTCAAGCGCCCGGACGGTATGTCGACCGATACTCCCTCGAATAGCGGCTGGTCCGGCTCATACCGGAATCGGATGGATTCGAGGGCAATCCCCTTGCGAAGGGGCATCGCCTTGCGGTACTCGGTCATGCTGCCGTTCTCGATCGGCTGCTCCATCACCTCGCAGACGCGATCGACCGCTGCCAGGGAGCGCTGGAAGGCGCCCCATTGGAAGGCAAACGTGCTGATCGGCTGGATGACGCTCTGGAATAAGGCGATGAAGGCGAGCAGCGTGCCGATCGACATCCCTTCGCTGACCGACCAAGCGCCGATGCCGAGGCACAGCAGGAAGGCAGCATTGTTGACCGCTCCTGTTCCGGCATGCAGAATGCCTTGCAGCTTCGCATCCTTGGCTTCCAGATCGAACAACTCGTCATTGTAAGCCATGCTGCGCTGCTCCATCCGCTTCTCCAGTTGAAAAGCCCTCACGATTACATGTCCGTTGAACAGATCGTTCAAGTACGCATTCGCCTCGCCGAACTTCCGCTGGATCAGCGCGCCGTTCGAGCGCATCCGCCTGCCGTATACCGCGCCGATGACGAGCACGGCCGGCACGGCGGCGAAGCAGATCAGCGCCAGCTTCCAGTTCAAGCTCAACAAGTAAGCGAAGGCTGCGACGGCCACGATCGGCTGCTTGACGAGATTCACCAGGTTTTTGCCCACGGCGCCGTTAATCTTGTACACGTCGTTCGTGAGCCTCGAGACGCTGTCCCCGGAATGGCCGTTCACGCGCATGGCCACCGTAGACCTTAGCAGATGACGCGTCAGATCGTTCTTGATATCCCGCAAGATGCGGTCCGATGCCTGGAACTGCAGCCTCACCTCGCCGAAGTCCATCGCGACATTAACCGCTACGATCAGCGCCGCGAGCAGGAACAGCCCGCCGATCGAGGCCAGGTCGCCGGAAGCGATCCGGTCCGCGAACGTCTTGAGGAACCATGCGAAGAAGATGGCATAGCCGACATCGAACGCGAGCAGGAAGGCCAGCGCCGCATAGATTCCCTTATAACGGCGAACATAGGGCATCAGCCGGCGAATCGGCGTCTTCAGCTCATGGAGTCCGAGCGCTCGGCGCACAGCACCGAACATCGCCTTAGGCTCCGGCCTTGTTCATCTCGATCAACCCGACTGCCTGCAGCGAGTCCAGGAAACGAGACAAGTCTTCTCCGGCAACGGCTTCCTCGATCTCGTATTCCGCCATAATGGCGCGTCCGATCGCGGACAGCTCCTCTTCGCGCTGGAGCATGGACCAGATCAAGCCGCCCAGCTCGTTCAGCTTCGTGATCGTGCATGTCTCCGGGTTAAGCAGCACCCATTCGCCGTCCATCTCCATCGCTTCTACGCCTGGCTTGCAAGCATACGTCAGTACACCTTGCGTCATGATATCATCTCCCAGAACGAATCGTTTTTCTGAAAATAGAGCTCCACCGACGGCACAGAGGCGGTTAATCGGCTGCATAAGCGGAACAGCTTGGCCGTCTCGCCGGCATCGTATTTCCAGTAGAACACCTTATCCAATAGGCTTGTCATGCTCTTGACCGTGGACATCGGCTCTGTCTTGACCTCCAGCGACTGCTTCAGGAAGAACACGCCCCGCAGCGGACATTGATCCAAGCTGTGATACGTCCAGAGGTCGCTGCGGAACGGCGAGTTGAACGCCGTCACGGTGCCGTCCTTGCCGACCTTCACCACGGTTGCTTCATCCGACAGCAGCGGCCTTGGCAGCGACAGCATCGCTACCGTCGATTTGCCTGCGCCGGAATGCCCCGTGAAAATATGCGCCTGGTCATTCTCCGCCACGCAGGAGGAATGAATCAGCAGTCCCCACTCCCGGTGCACGATCAAGGCGCTGTACGCATTCATCATCGCGTGCTTCAGCGCGAACAAGTCATAGGCGCCGATCCAGCCGTAGTCGTACGAATCTTCGATGCGAATCTCGTAATCGCCCCGCCGATAGCGGACCGTGCCGCCGTGCACGTCCACGTCCACGTCGAAGTTCTCGAACGGAACGCCCCATTCGTCATGGATCGTAAGCGTCAGGTCTACGCTGCTTGCTGCCTGCGGATCGAGCGTCGCGAACGACTCCCGCATCCAATCTTGCACGCGCTCCGATTCCGTACGGACCCGGATTGCATGCTCTGCGATTCCGATAATCAACTCGACCATCCTGATTGCCTCCTTGTTAATCCAGTCGCCTGTCGGCGCTCCGCAGGCGGTGGGAACGCCACAATCGGAACCGATGGCTGTACAGCTTCCAATACAACGTCGGCAGATCGCGCCGTCCCGCTTCCTCCCCGATCATCCGCTCGATCCGATCGCGAGGCGGCAGCAGCATGTACTTCACATGCCTGGCGCGGTACCGCCACGTATCCATCGTCAAGAGCGGATAGAGCAGGATGTAGGCGTAATACCGCATGCTCTTGGCGCCGCGTTCCTCGGTGCGGATCAGCTCCAGGTCGAGCAGCGGAATTCGCTTCCCGCGGATCGGCCGGACGGCGTCCCGCAGCTCCGGGAAGAATAGGCATGCTGAGCCGAGTGCCGCTTCGACCTTGCTGCGCGTCCGGTCCTGCTCGGCCATCGCCGCCAGCTGCCGCATATCCAGCCGATTGCCGTAACGCTGCAGCAGGTGCGCCACGTCCATCACGTTTTTGAGCGAGAGCATCATATGCTTGCTCGCATGCAGGCACATGACGTAGAACGTGTGCAGGAAGTTCAGCTCCCGACAGTACGCGTAGGTCTTCCCTTCCCAGACCAGCGGGACGGATTCCAGCCACAGCTTGTCCAGCCTGATCGCGGCGGTGTGCTTGCGAATGACGTTATGATGCAGCTCTACCGACATGTTCTCCCCGATGGCGGGTATCGGCTTCGCGAATTCGGCATGGTAGTGAAGCGAATGATGCGCATCCTCTTGGGTATAGCCGATCGCTCGAATGCAGTCGGCTGCGCGTTCCAGGTCGCCCGGCTTAACCAGGATGTCGATGTCGCTCGTTCCCCTGGCGCCGAAGTGCCCGAAGTATCGCTCCGCGAACAGCACGCCCTTCAGCGGGATCGCCGGGATCCCGACTTCATCCAGCGCCTCCAGCACTTGCCGCGTCTCGTTCTTGACCAGCATGTTGTGGAAGAGCACCTGCTCCCCGTCCCGCTTTAACGCATCCGTCAGCGGCGCCGGCACGCGGTCCGTCTGCCCCGTGTCCCGCAGCATCCGGTGGACGAATGGCGACATCTGGAACGTCTTGCATTCCGCATGCAGCTGCTGCCATTCGCGCGCCCACCGTGCCGTATCGAGCTTCCCCGCATAGATCTCCCTTAGGAAATCAATCATCATTTCTCACTCACCTCCAGCCGATTCGTCTATCCCCATCGCTCTGTCCATTCCGAGTCACGCTTGCTGCATGCCTTCCGCTAACTAGCCGGTCTTGCTCGCAATGCCGTCGTCGTCCAACTCAGCCCCTCGGCACGCTTGCTGCATGCCTTCCGCTAACTAGCCGGTCTTGCTCGCAATGCCGCCGTCGTCCAACTCAGCTCCTCGGCACGCTTGCTGCATGCCTTCCGCTAACTAGCCGGTCTTGCTC
>JAEZCJ010000116.1 GCA_023433615.1 Bacillota bacterium
ATTTCTCTCACAAATCACTGATCCCAGCTTTTGAACTTGATTCTTTCATTCATTCCCTGGATAAGATCCGATTCCGCTTGGTACTAAAATACGACTGATTAATGTCTTACTCTCTCTCGCTGTCTACTTATCACTCGAACAATTCATCGAAGCTCATTTTCTTGTCTCTTCCTGAATTAATCCCACATGTCCACAAAGATCTTATCCGGTCATTGCGTATAACGTTTGGCATTCACGAACCCTCACTGGATTAAGCTGCCGACCGATCAAGCGCAGCGATCAGTTTGCCGGGTCGTAGACTTAGCCAGTGCAGGGTTGTCCACTGAATCCGCTTCTTCGAAAATACTTCCCGCGGACCGAGGGGCGAATGCCCCGATGCGTGAATGCGGTGTTATACGCTGTGACCGACTTCTTCGAATTCACTTGCATATCGATCTTCTATCATTCAATTCATCTCTGTTTCTGCTTTCAACCATGACTTCCACGAACAATTCTTAACACTCGCCTAGAGCTGCTCCTCGAATAAAAAACTAAAAAGACGATCTTACCTATATTGATTTCAGGTTTCTCGTCTTTTGTCTTTCCATGTCTTGTATATTTTCTGTCTTTTTTCACTTTACCATTAATGAATTCATATTGGAAATATTTAGTTCCCCATTTCTCTCACAAATCACTGATCCCAGCTTTTGAACTTGATTCTTTCATTCATTCCCTGGATAAGATCCGATCCCGCTTGGTATTAAAATACGACTGATTAATGTCTTCATCTTTCGTTCGTTGTCTACTTATCACTCGAACAGTTCATCGTAGCTCATTTTCTAGTCCCTTCCTGAATTACTCCCACTTGTCCTCTACGTTCTTATCCCGGTCATTGCGTATAACGTTCAGGCATTCACGAACCCTCACCGGCTTAAGCGCGCAGCGCGGGTCGTCAGACTTAGCCGGTGCAGGGTTGTCCGCTGAATCTACTACTTTAGAAAATGCAACTTGCGGACCGAGGGGCGAATGCCCCGATGCGTGAATGCGGTGTTATCCGAAGTAATCCTCTTCTGTGAATCTACTCCATATTTTCTTCATCATCGTCACATCCACATCCAATCGATTGTCCATGACACTTGGGACATTGTTCCCAGTCACAGCCTGGTACATGGAATTCTCCTAGTTTCACCATGCATTCCGCACATGTTGCTCTAGAATGCCTAAAATCACCTTCGTACTTTTCATCCCCGTATCTAACTCGGGGGAATGGCTCCCCTTTTATGAGATACTCTTCTATGTATTTTGACTCAATAAAATCTCTTGGGAAATTTCTATGTACTTCTTCAGCGTTATAAACAAAAAACTCATGTTTAAAGAACTCCATCAAGATTGCTTCTTCTTCCCATAGATCTTCTTCAATATTTCCGTGCAGTTCACCACCCAGAAATCTAAAGTGGAAAGAAGTTGCAAACTCGAAAAGAATTGAGTACTTTGCCTTTAGTTCATGAATTGATAAGTCTATTTCAAAATGCATCATCTGATTTCTTAAAGATATTGCCTTCTTAATTGTCTCAATGTCACTCTTATCTAATGGAAGTTCAAGAATGTTTATCATTCTATCTAGTGCAATAGCTAGTGAGATTGTATTTTTAGGATTATCTATATTCTCATATATCAGGAATTTATTTGATTGTCTTAATTTCTCTTTAGCCATTAATTCTATTGCTTGAACTACATTAATAAATGCCAGTTTCCACTTCCTAAAATCATCATTAGAGTAGCGAAAATAAAATAGTGAGGAATTAAGAAAATCATAAGCATTCTCTAATAAGTTCATTCTTAACCTCATCGAGTGATCCCCTCTTTAGTTCTCATAGGATTATTTCGGATAACGTTCAGGCATTCACGAACCCTCACTGGCTTAAGCTGCTGACCGATCCAGCGCAGCGATCGGTTCGCCGGATCGAAGACTTAGCCAGTGCAGGGTTGTCCGCTGAATCTGCTCCCCCGAAAATACTTCCCGCGGCCCGAGGGCGGTCTTCCCGATGCGTGAATGCGGTGTTATATGATGTGGGGGGCCACCTGAAATACTCTCAACATCTATTATTCCACTTTGTCTTTCCCGAAATAAAATCCCTTTAATTGTTCATCGAAGAATAACTTAAGTTGATCTTGGATAATTGAATACTTCAACTGACTTCTCCCAACATCCGTTCTCGAAATAAATATATCTTCTAGATCGTATTGAATTCGAATTTCTTTATTCCTTTTCAATTGAAAAACAATTCCTGCACTAATGTTGGATGGAATTTGATTCAATTCATTAATGGCTGATTGTGGTACAGTATTTATCCACTCAACAATGTTTTCAACTTGCTCTTCTGTCAATTCAATATCAATGAATTGAATATTCGGGATGGTATCACGTGAATAAACTACCTTTGACATTTGTACATTTGAAATATCAGATATCATTATTTCTTTGTTTATGTTATTTTCACTAGGTCTTTCATAATACAGGCTGACCATTAGCGTTATTCCAACAACTACAATTGCAATTAGTAAAGCTCTTGTCCTTCTTTGTGTTCGTTTGATTATAATCGTTCTTCCCCCATTTCATCTAACGTTCAGGCATTCACGAACCCTCACCGGCTTAAGCGCGTAGCGCGGGTCGTCAGACTTAGCCGGTGCAGGGTTGTCCCCTGAGCTACTTCCCTGCCAACTACTTCTCGGGGACCGAAGGCCATCAGGCCTGAAGCGTGAATGCGGTGTTAGCTGATGTCATTGCCCTCTTTGAATCGCCCTCGTAGGCTTCATCGTTTTATTCTTTCTTAGTAGATTAATTAGAATTGTTCTTATCAAGCTCCCTATATAGAATCCTATTGTATTAAGAATAAGATCATCAACATCAAATGATCTTGCAAAGGTAATTCCAAACTTAGTAAAAAACACTTGTAAAATCTCTATACTTAATGAAATACAAAAACCTACTAAAAGAACTCTATGAATATACATATAGTTTAGTAGAAACCCCAGCGGCATAATTAAGACTAGATTACCAAGTACATTTCTGAGTCCTACTAAATAGTAAGAATGACTCAAAGAGCCCATAATACTATCGAGCGGCTTTAAATTATATGGTATATTGGACCAACTTACAGCGGGTAATCCCGAAATTGGGGGCCATAGTGTTAAGCTTACAACCACAAAGCAATATGAAATAAATAAACTAACTTTAATTATCGAAAACACTGGTTTCTTGAGGTACAAATTTATAATGACTAATAGAGGCAGCAAAAATATTAAAGGTATTAAAAATACGACCAGTATTTCTTGAACTTGTGCCACTGTCTCCCCCTCATCTCTTGCAATGATTTCAGCTAACTTCTAATCCACGAATTCTAATATTGATCCATAAAAGTTATAATAACCGAATTCGTATCACTACCCCAGACTGGAGGGATAGACGAACAACGGGGCTTTATTCATTTCCGCTCCGTTCCTTCGCCGAGATTGATTCGGTCCAACGGACTTACGATCTTACGAATGTCGCGTATGCTTACGTGAGTATAGATTTGGGTAGTTTTCGGGCTTGCGTGGCCGAGTAGTTCCTGAATATAGCGCAGATCAGTGCCTGCTTCGAGCAAATGCGTCGCAAACGAATGCCGAAGCGTGTGTACCGTTGCGTGCTTCGTAACACCTGCCTTCCTGATTGCTCGCTCGAACACATGCTGCACGGAACGCTCCGTCAGATGGCCGCTACCATCACCACCGGGGAATAAATACTTGCCAGGCGTTGCCTCATCTATATACGCCTCGAGAAGCGAGAATGCCACGTCAGACAAGACGGTCATCCGATCTTTCTTCCCCTTCCCTCGACGAACATGAACAACCCGTCGATCGGATTGGATATCACGACGTTCTAAACGAACAACTTCGCTAATTCGCAATCCGGAAGAATAGAGAAGCGCAATAATAGCACGATGCTTCAGGCTGCTGGTTGCTTTCAAGATCCGGCTGACTTCCTCCTGCGTAAGCACGGACGGTAATGTACGCGCACGCTTGGGCCGAACCCACCGATTCGGAAAATCACTCCTTCTCTCCACTTCCCTGATCAAGCATCGCAAACCGCTAATGGCTTGATTGATATAGCTGTGTGATCGCTGCTCATCCATAATTTCTAACAAATAGGTCTTGATATGTTCAGGTGCGACAAACTCAAGCGAATCAAACAACCAACTCAAGAACCGGCGAGCATGTCCGGTATACGCACGTATCGTCTTATCGCTGCTGCCTTTCATGCGTAATAGTTCGCACATGCGCTGTAGAGCAGCATGCTCATAACTGCAGAATAGCCCTCTTAATTCCGCATATGAATCAAAGACCAACTGATCCGTAACCAATACCGGCTCCTTCTCGAAAAGTTGACAGAACGACTTAACCGACTGTCTCGTATTCGGAATCGTCCAATACTGCCGCTCCTTCATCCAGACCTTACCTGGTACTCGTTTTATTCTCGAAACCCAATCTGGTCGATACGGTATGTGAATCACGATGACGCCTTGATCCACGCCAAAAACTCAAATATTGTCGCTGCCATTCTTTTTCGCTTCGTAATCCATGTTTTCCTCCTTTTTCCTGCTCCCCAGCCACGAAAGAAAGACAAGGTGCACGCACGTAATCATGCGTTACCTTGTCCCGATGCTTCCGGAGACGTTACATATGAACATTCGTCGAACAATTGACTATGAGCCGTCCGCAGCCGGCTATGTCAGTTATAATGAAGCTGTGACAACGTTCACAACATCATCGTTCCTACATTTCACCTTACGGAGGTATCTTCACCCATGCTTAGAACCGCACTTGGACGCGTTCGCCTGATCGGCATAATCGAAGGCTTGTCCTTCCTCGTCCTGCTCCTGATCGCCATGCCGCTGAAGTATTGGGCCGACATTCCCGAAGCGGTCATGATCGTCGGATCGCTGCATGGCGCATTGTTCGTGCTCTATCTGCTCGCGATTCTGAATGTCTGGATCGTCGATCGCTGGCGCTTCGGGCTGGCTGTATTGGCCGGTGCCGCTTCCTTCGTGCCTGGCGGGCCGTTCCTGCTCGACCGCAAGCTGAAGCGCATGCAGCCGTAACGCGTCCTCGACTGTGTGCCGTCGAAAGAGCAGCAGCCCTAGGGCGACTACTCAGACACAAACAATCGAATCCACGACTACAACCCGCAGATGTCGAGCGAGAGAATGACCAGCATGCCGAACAGCCCTGCCGTCATGATGGCACCGCGGGCGACGAAGAACGGAATGCGCGGACGTTTCTCAGGCTCGACCAGCTGCAGGATCCGGTAGTTCATCGCGACCGGCGCGAACATGACCCCATACTCCGGCGTCGGCGTCTTCCCGACCTTCGACCATTTCAAGAGCACGCTCCCCAGCGCGAACGACGTATCCATCCGCTCCACCGCATACCTGTCCGCGAGCAGTTCATCCCATATTTTATAATAGCGAATCATCGTCTTGAACACGGGCACATAGCCGATGCTGGATGAAATGACCGTCGTCACGAGCGTCTTGAGCGGATCGCGCTGCCGGCAGTGATAATATTCGTGCAGCAGGATCGCCTCGATCTCCTTCTTGTCGAACGTCTTCAGCAGCTTCGTCGAGATGACGATCTTCGGACGCCACAGCCCGATCGCGTAGGCTTGCAGCTTCTCCGACCGAATGACGATCAGATCTCGGCCCTCAAGCCCCTCCGGCAGCTCCAGCGCATCTGCATCGTACGGCACGCGCGCGGCCGACAGCTTCCGCATCCATACCGCATGCATCCGCCAGTGCCTGAGCCCCTCGTAGCCCGTTCGCGCGAACGTGTAGGCGGCCAGCAGCTGCAGCAGCAGCAATGTCAGGTCATACAGCCACTCATTGTGCCTGAACACGACCAGCAGCGCGAGCAGCAGATCCGACTCGACGCGCAGCGTGAAGAAATCCTGCATGAACACGATGCCCATTAACGCATAGACGAGGATCGCAGTTGCCGTGATCCCCGCAAAAGCCAAATCCGACTTCAGGCGCGGCATTACGATTTTCTCCTTTCCTTCATTTCGTGGAGCTTAAGCTCCAGTCGCTCCAGCAGACCGGGATCCGCATCCTCCATCGCTTCAACCATATGATTGACGACCATGTCGCCGAACTCATTGATCAGGCCGGTCGCAACCGCCCTCGTCTGCGCTTGGACGAACTGCTCCTGCGTCTGTACAGGCTTGAAAATCGTCGTCTTCCCGCGCCCTTTGCCGACCGAGCTCTTGCTGAGATGCCCCTTCTCGATCAGCCGATTCATCACCGTCATGACGGAATTGAACGACAGGGGATGCTCTTTCTCCAGCATCAGCTGCACCTCACGGATCGTTGCGGACTGTTTCGCCCATAGAATCGTCATGATTCTCGCTTCGAGCGGACCGAAGAACCGATTCATGCCCTCCTCTTTAACGCGAAGATGTTGAATGTGCACAGTTAACCCTCCATGAACTAATGTTCGAATTGCTGCATCGCGTAGTTACAGATTGTATCGTCACACTTACAAAAATAGCATAAACGCCAGCTTTTGCCAAGAGGGAATCTATCGAACCGTCTTCGGCGTGCCGCGAGGCGGCAGCGGCGAGTTCCCGTCGCGTATTCCGGCGGACTCTGCAGACTTGCGATCCGTTACTTGCTTAGGCCCAATGCCGATCCGTCCGAAAATATATTCGCCATAAGGCAGCATTATGCCGATCCGCACCGCAAGCATCGTAAGCGCAAGGCCTATGACCAGCAATACGCCGGTGCCGATAGGAGAATTCATCAAGAAATCCGCACGGCTGATCCCGAGCATCAGCACGGCATACACCAGTGTATGCAGGAGATAGATGCCGAACGAATAACGGCTGACGGCGATGAAGAACTTAGGGATTCGCTTCAAGTAAGAGGACAAGAGCACGAGCGTCAGCACGAGGCAGATCGTGAACGGGATCATATCGACCCGCTTCGAGGACACATGCGCGATCCAGCCTGCTTCATGACTGACGAACAGGAGCAGGATCGAAGCGGCCGTACCGCTGAATACGAGGGCTTGATAGCGGCGCAGCCGGGCGATGAAGGCCTCGTAATTCCTGCCGCAATAATAGGCGAAAGCGAAGTAGAACAGCCAGCCCGGGAACAGCATGATGTACCGGTCCCATACCAGCGCGCCCCAAGCCGTCTCCGGTGCCGGCATGAAGTTGAACACCGTCAGATAAGCCAGTTGGATGACGCCTGTACCGGCTAGCACGACCGCAGGTCGCAGCTTCGGGAACACCTGACGCTGGAAGAGCAGATGCAGCACGTAGAATTGAAAAATAATGAGCACGAAGTACCCGGGGAACGTACCGAGGAACAGATTCGAGAGCACCGTCGTGCCGAGCTCGGCCATCGTGCCGCTGCCGGCACCCGTGAAGGTTGCCTGCAGCGCATAGATGACCGTGAAGCAAGCGAACGGGACGAGGATGAATTTGACCCGCTTCGCGAGAAAACCGCGCGGCGACTGCAGCGGATAGGCGTGTGCGAGTACGAGCTCCGAGATGAGGATGAAAGCCGGCGTTCCGAAGGAGAGGAATAGCTTCAAGAGACTGATGATCCCCTCTTCGTTCTCGTAGATGCGCGTCATGCTGTGCAGCAGCACGATGGATAGACAAGCCAAGCTACGCAATAAGAAAATTTCATTCAGCACGCGTCTGTTCACGTACGACCACTCCCACCAACCGAATTAAACGATACATTGTGTATCGCTTTCGATTGTAGCGGAAGCGGTAAGCTTTGTAAACAATAAACTACAGGTTGTTGTGTTTATTTGGTAAAGCCCGTTACATGCCGACTTCGACGGAAGCAATCACGACGTAGATCAGATCGTTGACATCCTCTTTGTCCGGCAGCACAATGCCGCTCGTCGTCAGCATGCCGCCGTCCATAACCTCGACCGTGACTTCCCCGTAAGGCAGCACGGCCTTCACCTGATCCGCGTCCAGCTTGTCCTTGTCGCATGGAACAGCCAAGCGGACATTCACCTTCATCGCATCCAGCGTGCCGCCGGGCAGCATCGCGCGAAGTCCGGGCATCGAATTGTGATGGATCGCGTTCTGTACCGCGCGGACGGCAGCCTTCGTGACGTTCTGCCCGTGCAGGTCCGTTCCCATGCCGAGCTCGATGAACATAACTTTCTCCATTGGCCGATCACTCCTATAGTAGACTTACTTCCTTCGAATAGTGACGGTTCTCGTCAGACGCATGCGCAAGATTCGACGCAGTATCGCATGACGGACATGCCGTCAGAGACGATAACGTTCGATCTGCTCCCACAGCCCCTCTTGCGCGAGAATCTCCCTCTGCTTCGGTCCGATCAGGTCGAAGTGCGGATAGTCCCCGCGATGGTGGATATATGCCGGATTCAGCTCGTGGCGCCTGCACCAGTCAGCAAGCTTGTCCAAGTCCGCGCAGCCGACCTTCGTAACCGTCGTCATGCCGGGATAACGGGGCTCCAGCCAAAAGTGCGTCATATAGGCGATTTCGCCGGCAGCCACGCGCTTCTTCCATGCTTCAAGCTCCCGTCGGTTCAATCCGAATGCCATGCGTATGCTGCTCCTTTATTAAAATAACCCGTTGTGAGGACCGAGAAGATTGGACGATGAACCAATCTTCGTCATCACAAGTAGTTCTTCTAGTATAGAGGATCGGGTCGGAGCGTGGCTAGCAGGCAGTCATGGAAGACGCTCGCCGCACGGCTCATTCCGCGCTCCTTATGCGAGATGAGGCCATGCTGCAGGCGGTATGCGCGATCGAGCGGAATACGCTGCAGCGAGCCGTCGACGAGCTGAGGCTGTACGGACGATTCCGGGAGAAAAGCAAGTCCCAGCCCCGCCCCTACCGTCTGTCGGATCATCTCGACGCTCGCGAACTCGGCCAACTGCGGCGACGCGCCTGCGGCAGCCATCACTTGGCTGGCCATCGCAGTGTAGACGCACCGGCTGCCGAACGTAAGCACGGGTTCATGCTGCGCGGCTGCCAGCCCGCTGCTGGCAATCCGCTCGGCCAACTGCGGCGCGGCGACGCAGACGAGCTCTTCCTCGAGCAGCGGCTCGAAAGCCAGCTCGGGATGCTCGGGATCGCGAGGCACGATGCCGATATCCGCGCGATGCATTCGGACGGCTTCTGCGATATCTTGCAGGAAGCCGGTCTCAAGCTCGAGCTTGACGCGCGGATGCGCAGGCAGATAACGGTGGAGGACGGCAGGCAGTCGATCTACGCAGAACGACTCGAGCGCGCGCACGCGTACGAGACCTGCCGGTTCTCCCGTATCTCGGAGCGCCTCCTCGAAGCTGCGCGCGAGCTCCGCCCAGCGGTAGACGAATTCGGCCGTCTTGCGGCCTGCCTCCGTCGGCTCGACGCCCCGCGGCAGCCGAATGAACAGCTTATCGCCTACGGCCTCCTCCATCAAGCCGATGTGAACCGTTACCGTCGATTGCACGTAGCCGAGGCGCTCTGCCGCTCGACTGAAGCTCCGCTCCTCCCAGACGGCCAGGAATGTCTGCAGGAATCGCCCTTCCATTCGCTCCAACATCTTCTCACCTCTCGCATTTCCATTTCATTCATGAATCGATTGTATCATAATCATTCATGACTTCAATGGGTCGACTCGTGCTAAGGTAGAAATATCGGCAGCGGCTGACGGTGATTGGCGAGCTGGTGTCGGGCTATTTTCTCGGAGAGGGAGTTATGGATATGGGTCGTAAACAAGGCTTCAGAGTGGGCATCTATGTATTCAAGGATGCGGAGATTATCGATTATGCGGCGCCGCACGGCGTATTGTCCGTCGCTCGAAGGTTCGATCCCGAGCTCGATGCGTTCTTGATCGCGGACGCGATGCGGCCCGTTCAGACGCAGGCGGGCTTCACGGTCATGCCGAACTACAGTATCGCCGATGCGCCCGCAATGGACGCGCTGCTCATCCCGGGCGGCTTCGGCACGCGGCAAGAGATGCACAACGGCAGACTCCATGCGTATATTCGCAGCCTGCCGCAAGAATGCCTGTTGACCAGCGTCTGCACCGGATCGTGGATCTACGCCAATATGGGCTTGCTCGACGGCGTCGCCGCGACGAATCGCAAGGAGCCTGACCGGCTGGAGGCGTCTAACATGGGTAAAGTACCGATTGACCGGCTCGCCGAGATTGCGCCTGCCTGCATCATCAGCCGCGCGCGGCTCGTAGACAGCGGCCGCATCGTCACTGCCGGCGGCATTGCCTCAGGCATGGAGATGGGCTTCCATCTGCTGCGCCGGGCGGGCTATGACGAGGCATTCATTGCCGACGTCGCGCGGACGATGGAGTATGCCGCAGCGTACGACACTTATAAGAATGACATCGAATATCGGGGGTAGTTGGCGGTAATCCTGTTTTTTCCTCTGCGAACTGGTATACTAAGGTATCAGGCAACTTTACCTATCGAAAAGAGGAACGACATTCCATGACAACGACATTCGACCGCCTAGGCGTACGCGCCGAGCTCACGGAGCAGCTCCGCATGCAAGGGCTGGTCACCCCTACACCTGTTCAAGAACAAGCCATTCCCAAGCTGCTCGGCGGCGACGACGCCATCGTGCAGGCGCAGACAGGCACGGGCAAGACGCTTGCTTTTGCCCTGCCGATTCTCGAGACGATCAAGAGCAACCGCGACTATGTGCAAGCGCTCGTCGTGACGCCGACGCGGGAACTGGCCCTACAGATTACGCAAGAATTCAACAAGCTGGCTTCCGTCGTCGGCGTTCAAGTGCTCGCGGCATACGGCGGTCAGGACGTCGAGGCGCAGATTCGCAAGCTCGGCGGTACCCGCCAGATCGTGATCGGAACGCCGGGTCGTCTGCTTGACCATCTGCGCCGCGGCACGATCACGCTGAACGGTCTCTCCCATCTCGTGCTTGACGAAGCCGACCAGATGCTGGCCATGGGCTTCCTGAGCGAGGTCGAGGAACTGATCGCGCAGACGCCGGAATCGCGGCAGACGATGCTCTTCTCCGCTACGATGCCCGAAGGCGTGCGTCAGCTGGCTCGCCGCTACATGAAGAGTCCGGAAGACATTCGGATTCGCACCGAGCATATTACGCTCGACAGCATCCGCCAGCTGGCAGTCGACACGACGGACCGTGCCAAGCAGCAGACGCTGATCGCGATGATCGAGCGCTTCCGCCCTTATCTGGCGGTGGTCTTCTGCCGGACGAAGATCCGGGCGAAGAAGCTGAACGAAGCGCTGCTCGAGCATGGTCTCGCATCGGATGAGCTGCACGGCGACCTGACGCAGGCGAAGCGCGAGCAGGTCATGAAGCGGTTCAGGGACGCGAAGCTGCAGGTGCTCATCGCGACCGACGTCGCGGCACGCGGCATCGACGTCGAGGGCGTCACGCACGTGTTCAACTACGACATGCCGTTCGACGGCGAGAGCTACATTCACCGCATCGGCCGGACGGGCCGTGCCGGCAACAAGGGCGTCGCCGTCACGTTCGTCGCGCCGCGCGACCGTCCGAAGCTCGAGATGATCGAGCGGACCATCGACGCGCGGCTGGAGCGCCGTTCGATGTCGGAGTTCACCGCGGCAGATGCCAGCGGCGAATTGGGCGAGCCGGCACCGGTGCGCGGCGGGCGCAGTCCGCGCGATGACAGGCGCGCTGGTTCGGCGGCGTCGGATCGCCGCGGAGGCGGCGGGCGCGGTGCCGCCGTGCC
>JAEZCJ010000152.1 GCA_023433615.1 Bacillota bacterium
GCATCCGCGATTTTCGCATTCGCCTCTACAACCGCCGGACTGTCGAAGCGAGCCAGAATCAAGTCCTCTGCCGGGAGGGCCGCAACCTCGATGTGTCCGGCATACACGGATGCGCCGATGAGCCGCCTCTCTGCATGCCGGATGATCCCGGTCAGACGGGATTCCGGATTCGGACTTCCTGATACGATAACAACCTTGCTCATGAATGCCACGCTCCTTATTGCTCGGCAATGTGATATCACGACAAAAGCCTCCCCGATCACTTGTCAGGCAAAGTGTGATCGGGGAGGCCCTCCGTTCGTACGGTGGAGCCGTATATTTTATTATTCCGAGTGGTTAACTATGAATTATAGGGTGATAATACCATCGTCCACGGAATGCTGTCAATAGAAATTTCGATGAGGAAATGAAGTGCGATTGTTGGATAAGTATTAAAAATGGTTGAACAGCGCTATGTTTCCCAAATGTGAAAGCGCTTATATTTTTACTAGGTAATCTAACTTGCGAAGGAGGATGGTAAGGATGATAAGGAAAATGATACGTCGAATAACGGTAGTGGTGATGACCTTGGTTCTACTCTGGTCAGCTGTGTCCCAAATATCTCCAAGCAATACCGCCTATGCGGCGCCGTCGTTTGCAAAGGGCGCAGACATCAGCTGGGTGGCCGGCATGGAAGCACGGGGGCATAAGTGGAAGGATAAGAACGGCTACACCAGAGATATTCTGAATATTCTCAAATGGGATTATCAAATCAATTCCGTACGGCTCCGCGTTTGGGTCAATCCGAACATGAGCGATTACTACAACGGTTATATGAATGCAGACACCGCAGCCAAACTTGCGCAGCGTGCGAAGGCACTAGGCATGAGCGTCATGCTGACGCTCCACTACAGCGATTCGTGGGCGGACCCTGGCCAGCAGAACAAGCCCTATGCTTGGACTTCATTCTCGTTCAATCAATTGATGGATGCGGTATACTCCCATACCCAATACGTTATGAACACGATGAAGAATTACGGCGTAACGCCGGACTGGGTCCAAATCGGCAACGAAACGAATAATGGCATGCTCTGGCATGACGGGAGAGCGACCTACAACATGCGGAATTACGCATGGCTTATCACGACAGGCAACAATGCGGTCAAGAGTATCTTCCCTAACGCTACGACCATCGTGCATTTAGCGAACGGCGAAGACAATAATCTATACGTCTGGAATATTGGTGGACTGCTCAGCAATGGCGCGAAATTTGACGTCATCGGGATGTCGCTCTATCCTTCCACCTCCGACTGGCAGACCAAAGCGGATCAGACCATTTGGAATGCCAATAATTTGATTAGCCGATATGGCAAGAGCGTTATGATATCCGAGATCGGCATGGAATACAGCGCACCCAGCACATCCAAGGCCTTTATCTCATACATGAAAGATAAAGCGCGTGCCATTCCGAGAGGGAAGGGATTGGGCGTGTTTTACTGGGAGCCGCAGTCGACACCGGGCTGGAACGGCTATAACAAGGGCGCATGGTATTCGGACGGAAAACCAACGATTGCGCTTGAAGGCTTTTGGAACTGACCTGACCAGGTACGTGATTACGATCGAACAGTCGATTGCGCTGCCGAAGCGCTCGCCGGCAGTATCGATTTAGATACGATCGCGTCAGCGGCTGCAGCAGATCAACCGATATGCGTAAATGACTTTATTTGATCGAATGCTGCTCAGCACTAACAGGAACACGAATAGACCGTGACCTGTGATCTAGGGCGGTCTATTTCGATTCTCGCAGTGATCCTTGTCGAATGAAGCGCTTCCATGTTATAACAGAGAGCATCACCGTCATGGAAGGCGTGTTCCTGATGAAAGTGTATATGCCCTTCACCTATCGCATGATGATCCCCTATCTGCTGCTGGTGCTGCTCACGGACGTGCTCATCGGCTATATTTCGTATACGATGTTGATCAATTCGCGGACAGAGCTAGCGGAATCGAACATCCGGACAGGGATGGAGCAGGCGAGCAACAATATTCGGTATCAGATGGACGAGATCCAGCGGATGTCGGACATGCTTTTCGGCAGCCTCTCCTTCCAGCGCGCTCTGCAGGCGAAGGGAGAACGGCTCGACATCTACTGGACAATGATCGACGAGATCGTGCCGCAGATTACGGCGCCGCTGCAGCTGTTCGGCAACAATATCCGGCTGATGCTCTATGCGCTCAATACGGAGCTGAATATCGTATCGGGCGATAATCTGGCCGATCCGATCTATGACAGCGACTACTACATCCTTCCCTTCCAGGATATCGGGGACAGCGAGTGGTATCGGACGTTCAAGGATTCAGAGCGGGACAACATCTGGCTGCAGATCGATACGGACCAAGAGCTGGGCAATATTTCGCATATTCGCCGACTCGTATCTTTCAACGACTATAAGACCGTGATCGGCTATGTCCGCATTACGGCTTCGCTGGAGGAATTGTTCGGCGACTTCTCGACCTTCCCGGTCGAAGAGGGGATCACGGTCCGGCTAGTCGACCAGTCGGACGGGCATTCGCTGTTCCAGCGCGGCACGGCCGGCCGCGAGGGAGCGCAGCAGGCGTATCTCAGCCTCAGCGAGCCGATTCCGGGGACCGGCTACGTGATCGAGACGCAAGTCCCCGATGCCTATCTGACGAAGGATGCCGGCAGGCTGCAGCAGGTCATTCTGACGGTCTGCGCGTTCAGCTTCGCGGGCATGGCATTGATCGGTCTCTTGGTAGCGCGTCTCTCCGGGAGGAAAATGTCACGCATCATCGGGCTCGTTCGTTCGTTTCAAGAAGGCAACTTTCAGAAAAGAATCCGATTCTCAGGCAACGACGAGTTCGTGCAGATCGCAGAGGCGTTCAATGTCATGGCGACGAGCATCCAAGAGCTGATCAACAGCGTATACGTGCAAGGGATACAGAAGAAGCAGGCGGAGCTGGAAGCCCTGCAGGCGCAGATCAATCCGCACTTCCTGTACAACACGCTTTCGACGATCAACAGCCTGGCCAATCTGGGGGAGACTGGCAAGGTGACGCAGATGGTGCAGGGGCTGTCGCGGTTCTATCGCTTGACGCTCAATCAGGGCAACGTGTATATCCGGCTCGAGAACGAGCTGGAACAAGTGGAAACTTATTTGGATATCCAACGGGTGAAGTACGCGGGCGCTTTTTCCGTCTATGTCGATGTAGAGCCTGAACTGCGTGAGATGCCAGTGATCAAGCTGATCCTGCAGCCGTTCGTGGAAAATGTATTCAAGCACGCTTGGTTCGGTGACTCGATCGCCATTCGCATCACGGGCAGCAGGCTGGGCGACAGCATCGAGCTGAAGGTGATCGACAACGGGATCGGGATGCGTCCCGAGACGATGAAGCGGCTCATGACCGGACCAAGCCAATCCGGAGGGTATGGCGTGAAGAACGTGGACGAACGGATTAAGCTGCGTTACGGCGATGCTTACGGCGTGCGAATCGCCAGCATCTACGGAGCGGGCACGACGGTACAGATTCTGCTGCCGCATACGATTGGAGGCGAGAATGAGCATGACGACTAGAGTCTTGCTGGTGGATGACGAGGTCGTCGACCTGGAGTGGCTGAAGCGAAGAATAGTCAGCAGCGGCTTGGATATCCGCGTGACGGGAACGGCGAACAGCGGCTTCCAGGCGCTCTCGATGCTCGAGGCAGAGCAGGTGGACATCATCGTGTCGGATATCCGCATGCCGATCATGTCAGGCATCGAATTCGCGCGCAAGGCGAAGACGATCCATCCGGACATCAAGATTCTGTTCATCAGTGGGCATGAGGACTTCGGCTATGCGAAGGAAGCGATACAGCTTCACGCGTCGGGCTATCTGCTGAAGCCGGTCGAAGATCAGGAACTTCATCAAGCGCTTGCTTCGCTGTGCGGACTAGTGGAGCGGGAGCGGGAACAATCCCGTTCATTCTCGGAGACGCTGTCGCTCGTGAACGAGCAATTGCTGCTGCGCTGGTTCGAGGACGCGGCGCCCTCGAGTGCCGAGACGCATATTCGGAGCCTGCTGGAGCCGCTGCTCAGGAACGGCTCGGCCGCGGCACTCGTGGAGATCGATGATCTCGAGTGGAAGCTTCGCGATCTGCCAGAGGAAACGCGGCGGCAGCAGACGGCGCACATTGCGCAGCAGGTCCGCGCGGTGCTGATGAATGCCAAGCTGGGCATGCTCATCGGCGCGCACGCGAATCGGTTCGTCCTTGTAACGGCTGTGCCTGAGGGACGGCATGTCGGGATGCTGGAGGAGCTGGTGCTCGAGGTCAGACGAACTGCAGTCCATACCGTCACGATCGGCGTCGGTCCCTATACGTCTGACGAAGCAGGACTGCATGCGTCTTATCGGCAAGCACAGGCTGCGCTGAGCGCCAAGTGGCTGTTAGGCAAGAACCGGTTGATTCTAGGGGAGACCGTCGTTGCGGCTCAGGACGGACCGATCACCGGCATCGATCATATGGTGGACCGCATGCTGGAGGCGATAGCCGAGTACGATCTCGTCGCGATCGATGACTGCTTGCTGGATCTGTTCAATAAGGAGATGCCCGTCACCCGCAAGCAAGAGGTGTACGAACGCATCATTCGCATCACCTCCAAGCTGCATGCGGATCTCCAGCAGCGGAGCGAGAATCTGTACGAGCTTCTGGAATGGGAGTCGCATCAGCCGGACGTGCTGTTCCAGTTCGAGACGATACACGATGTGCTGTCATGGCTTCGCCGACGATTCTTCGAGCTGTCGGAGCTGCTGTATGCCAAGAAGCAGCGGCAGAAGCGCAAACGGATCGAGGCTGTCTTGCAGTACGTGGAAGAGAACTTGGAGAAGAAGCTCACGCTGAAGGAAGTGGCGGCCAGCTTTGATTTTACGCCTAACTACCTGGGGCTTCTGTTCAAGGAGGAGGCCGGCGTGCTGTTCAGCGACTACTTGATCGAGCGCAAGACGGCTCGCGTGTGTGAGCTGCTCCGGGATCCGGCACTCAAGATCTACGAGATCGCCGATCGGATGGGGTACAAGAACATCATCTACTTCAACAGGCAGTTCAAGCAGGCGACCGGCATGTCGCCGGGGGAATATCGGAAGAAGAATCGAATCTAGCGGCAGCATAGAAGGCTCCGGTCATGATGTGACCGGAGCCTTCTTGATGCCTGATCGTGGAAAAAGTATAGGTTTTAGTTGATTCGCTGAATCCCGCAATGGGACAGATTCCCCTATACTTATCAGCATAGAGACATAAGAGAGAGGGAACGTACATGAAATTACGCAGCTTCTGGAGCGACGTCAAGCAATATCGAACGCTTCTGCTTATGCTGACGCCTGCCGTATTGTTTTTCCTGCTATTTGCTTATGTGCCGATGGCTGGCATCGTCCTGGCATTCAAGCAGTTCAATTATAGCGGCGGCATCTTCGGCAGTCCGTGGAACGGCTTCGACAACTTCCGGTTCTTCTTCGATTCGGGCGATGCCTGGCGTGTCACGCGCAACACGGCGTTGTACAATATCGCATTCATTGTCGTGAACAACGTGCTGCAGATCGCTGCTGCGATCCTGCTGTTCGAAGCGGCGGGCAAATGGTTCCGCAAGCTGGCACAGACGATGTTCTTCCTGCCCTACTTCATCTCCTGGGTCGTCGTCGGCGCAATCGCCTACAACCTGTTCAACTATGACGTCGGCACAGTGAACGTGGTCATGGGATGGCTGGGGCTTGAGCCGCTCGATATTTACAACACCGCCGCATACTGGCCGTTCATCCTGGTGCTCGTCTCGGCTTGGAAGGCGCTCGGTTACGGCACGATCATGTACCTGGCAGCCATTACGAGCATCGATACCGAGATGTACGAGGCCGCCGAGATCGACGGCGCGAACGTCTTCCAGCGCATCACGCGCATCACGGTGCCGAACCTGTACCCTACGTTGATCATTCTCGTGCTGCTGGCGATCGGCAATATTTTCCGCGGCGACTTCGGGATGTTCTACAACATGGTCGGCAACAACGGTCTCCTGTTCTCGAATACGGATGTCATCGATACGTTCGTCTTCCGCTCGCTCACGAGCTCGAACGAGATCGGCATGTCGGCCGCGGCAGGCTTCTACCAATCGTTGCTTGGCTTCGCCACCATACTATTTGCCAACTATGCGGTACGCAAATACGACAAAGACAGAGCACTATTCTAGGTCCGATTGTGATCGCGAAGAAGCGCTTCGAAACATGCTCGGTGTCGAATCTTGAACGCTAGCGAATTTTAGATCGCGCAGTGTGCGCAAATATAAGAAAGCGAGGGTACGCCATGACAGCATTTCCTGCACATGCATCGCCGAGCGGAGGACGCCGGCAAGCCGATCGTCTGCTGCTCAGCATAATCGGATATACATCGCTGACCATCCTCGCTGTGTTCTGTATCTTCCCGTTTATATTGGTCATATCGTCGTCGCTCAGCGACGAGCGGCGGATCATCGAGGAAGGATTCCAGTTCATCCCGACGGCGTTCTCGCTCGAGGCTTACAATATCCTGTTCCAATATCCGGCAGACATGATTCAGGCTTATGTCGTGACAATCGGCGTAACGGTCATCGGAACGGCGTTAGGCTTGTTCCTGACTTCGATGACGGCTTACGTCTTGTCCCGCCGAGACTTCAAATGGCGCAGCCACTTCTCGTTCTACTTCTTCTTCACGACGCTGTTCAGCGGCGGCCTCGTGCCTTGGTACCTGCTGATCGTCAACTACTTGCAGCTCAAGGATACGCTCATCGTGCTCATTCTGCCGATCCTGCTCAATGTCTTCTACATGATCGTCATGAAGACGTTCATGGGCAGCATCCCGGATGCGATCACGGAATCGGCGAAGATCGACGGCGCGGGCGATTTCCTGATTTTCTGGAAGCTCATTCTGCCGCTGGCCAAGCCCGCGCTTGCGACAATCGGCTTGTTCATCGCGCTTGGCTATTGGAACGATTGGTATAATGCCTTGTTATTCGTCTCGCACGAGAATCTGATGCCGCTGCAATATTACCTCTATCGGATGCTCGGTAACATGGACGGCATGCGCAGAGCGATGCAGGAGTCGGGTGCCGTCCTTACCGTGAGCCTACCGACGGAGAGCCTGAAGATGGCGATGACTATCGTGGCTACGGGACCGATTCTGCTCGCATACCCGTTCATTCAGCGCTATTTTGTCCAAGGCCTTACGATCGGCTCCGTTAAGGGATGACCTCAGGGCAACCTGGTTATCGATAGCATGGCAAGGGAATCTAACATCTTATTAGGGGGAATTCGGGTCATGAAACAGACGAAGAAATCGGCATTTCTGCTGCTCGCCATCGTCATGATGCTTACGCTGATCATCAGCGCATGCGGCAATAACGGCGGCAACGAGGCAGCGAATACGAAGAATGAAGGTAACACCGCTTCTGAGACGAATCAAGGCGCCTCGAACGCGGAAGGCGCAGCGGACGATGCGGCAAATGCAGGACCGGACATTTCGGAGGAGCTGAAGCTCCGCATCCTGCTCGTCGGCGGCAAGCCGGCGGATTATGACGAAGTATTCGGCGAGCTCAACAAGCTGTTGAAGGAGAAAATCAATGCTACGGTCGAAGCGGAATTCCTCGATTGGTCGGATTGGACGCAGAAGTACCCGCTCAAATTCGCGGCGAACGAAGACTTCGACATCGCCTATACGGCGAACTGGGCGTTCTACAACGATCAATCGCTGAAGGGCGGATTCCTCGAGCTGACGGAGGACCTGCTGTCGACCTATGCGCCGATGGTCTGGGAAAATATGCCGAAAGTATCGTGGGATCAAGCGAAGGTGGGCGGCAAAGTATACATGGTGCCGAACAACAACCAAGAGATAACGGACAAGGTCGTCCTGATCCGCGAGGACTTGCGCAAGAAGCATAACCTCGAGCCGGTCACGAGTCCCGAGACGTATGCCGCTTACGTGAAGGCACTCGCGGCGAACGAGAAGACGGTCGACGGCTTCGGCGCGAAACCGGCCGACGGCTGGAAATGGCATGAGCTGGACCAAGTGCTGCTGGAACAACAGAACGATTGGAACCTAATCGATTACAACGTTCCGATCGCGTATAAGCTCGACGATGCAACCAGCAAAGTGTTCAATGTCTACGATACGCCGGAATTCAAGGAACTGCTCGTATACTATCAGGATCTGGCGGCTGGCGGCGGCTGGTCCAAAAATATCGTGAGCAACAAAAACGACGTGTGGCAGGACATGAAAGCCGGCAAAGTAGGATCCTACGCGCATAATCTTGGCACGTTGGCCAACAACCTGGTCGAAGCGCGCCGCGATACGCCGGACATCGAGGTTGCGATCGTCGATCTGACCCCTGACAAGAAGAAGATCGGTTCGATCTCGACGCAGAACGGGCTCGCGATTCATGCGACATCCAAGAAAGTGGAGCGTTCCCTGATGCTGATCGACTTGCTGCAACACGACAAGCAGATTCATGACCTGACGATGTACGGCATTCAAGGCAAGCATTACGAGCCTGTAGGCGACGATAAATTCCAAGCAGGTCCGAGCGCAGGGAACTTTACGGGCTTCTCCAACTGGGGCTGGAACTCCCCCCTGAACCGGACGGACGCTTCGTATCCGGAAGAAGCGCAAGCGATCTTCGACGGCTGGGTGGATAAGGTCCATCACTTCCCGCTCGAGACGTTCGTCTTCAACGATTCGAACGTGAAGAACGAAGTCGCGGCAATCGGCAACGTCATGCTGCGCTATGCGATTCCTCTCGAATATGGTCTTATCAAGGACCTCGACAAAGGGCATGCCGATCTGATCGAGCAATTGAAGAAGGCCGGCATCGAGAAGGTGCAGACGGAGATACAAAGCCAGATCGACGCGTTCCTGGCAGCGCAATAATTCAAGGTACATGCGTGGCAGATCCAGAGCCGAATCGGCTGTGGATCTGCTTTTTTTATGAAAAAATGAACAATCGTGGAAAAGGTATTGGTTATCGTTGTTTGCCTCGATATCGGAGGAGGGAGGGGCGCCTTACAATAGAGATAGATTCATAGTCGAAGGAGGATCTGGGATGAAGGTGGGGCATAATCGAAGGTTGATCGTCGGCATGTTGGCTTGGGTATTGCTGCTGAGCCCTTTCTTGGGTAACGTGAAGCCGGCAGCTGCAGACGGCGCATCGCTAGCAGCGAACGGCGGATTCGAGAGCGATTTCTTTGCGGCGGCCGATCAACCGTGGGAGCTCGTCGTCGATTGGGGCGCGGTGGACATTCAACATTTTGCCTATGCGTCGGACACGTGGATTGCGGCCGATGAAGGGACCCATGCATTCAAATATTGGATTCGGGATACGGCTGTCGGCAATCAGAGCTTCCTATTAAAGCAGACCATTCCGACGCTTTCGGCCGGCAGTTATAAGCTGACGGCACGATCGATGGGAGGCGCTGCAGGCGAAGCGGGTAGCGTGCAGCTTTTCGCGGGGGCGGCAGCGGGTAGCGGCGCAGCAACGACGGGCTACAACGGCTGGGGCACCGTTACGCTGACGTTCGAGCTCGAGGAAGCTGCTTCGAATCTGGTAATCGGCGCGACGGTCAGCGGTGCGCCTGAGGCCTGGGGGTATCTGGACCGCATGCATCTCGAGCGATTGCCGGATGAGGTCGTGCCTCCCGCGGCGGCCGACATTATCGTCGAGAAGGTGGAAGGGTTAGGGCCGGATTTTATCAAGGGCGTCGATGTGTCGAGCGTGCTGTCCCTAGAAAATAGCGGCGTGGCGTTCTACAACGAAAACGGCGACGTGCAGGATATTTTCGCCACCTTGCAGAATGCCGGCGTCAACTACGTGCGCGTTCGCGTGTGGAATGATCCTTACGATGCGCAGGGCCGAGGATACGGCGGCGGGAATAACGACCTTGCGAGCGCGATCGCGATCGGCAAGCGCGCGACGGCTAACGGCATGAAGCTGCTGGTCGACTTCCACTACTCCGACTTCTGGGCGGACCCTGCCAAGCAACAAGCGCCCAAGGCATGGGCAGGCATGGATCTCGAGGCGAAGAAGGCGGCCTTGTACGCGTATACGAGTGAAAGCCTGCAGGCTATGCTGGACGAAGGCATCGCGATCGGCATGGTGCAGATCGGCAATGAGACGAACGGCGGCATGGCCGGCGAGACGGGCTGGACGAATATGAGCGCGTTATTCCGGGAAGGCAGCAGGGCCGTCAGGGAGATCGATCCTGACATTCTTGTCGCGCTGCATTTTACGAACCCGGAATCTTCCGGACGGTATGCCGGCTATGCGGCAGCGTTGGACGACAATGGCGTTGATTACGACGTGTTCGCAAGCTCGTACTATCCGTTCTGGCACGGCACATTGGACAATCTGACGACCGTCCTGCAAGAGGTTGCCGATACGTACGGCAAGAAGGTGATGGTGGCGGAAACCTCATATGCCTACACGACTGAGGATGGGGACGGCCATGGCAACACGGCGCCGAAAAGCTCGGGCCAGACGCTGAATTACCCGATCACCGTGCAGGGACAAGCGCGCGCGGTCCGGGATGTCATTCAAGCCGTCTACGATGTCGGCGCAGCAGGGATCGGCGTGTTCTATTGGGAGCCGGCATGGCTTCCTGTAGGCCCGGCATCGCAGTTGGAGCAGAATAAGCTGATCTGGGAGGAGCACGGCTCAGGCTGGGCCTCCAGCTTTGCAAGCGAGTATGACGCGCATGACGCAGGCGTCTGGTATGGCGGAAGCGCGGTCGACAACCAGGCGTTGTTCGATTTCGAGGGGCATCCGCTCGCCTCGCTCAATGTGTTCAAGTATGTAGATACAGGCGCTGTTGCGCCAATTCAGATCGACGAGATCCGAGATATCGCGCTGAGCTTCACGCTTGGGGAGACGATCGCGCTGCCTGCGACCGTAAGCGTGACATACAATGACGGGTCTACGGGCAGCACTGCAGCGGCATGGGATGCTGCGGACATAGAGGCGGCAAGCAGCGGGGGCGTCGGGAGCTACGTCATCGACGGAATCGTCGAAGGCGACAGGGCCGTGAAGGCTCATGTCGAGATCATGAAAGCGAATCTCGTGCAGAATCCAAGCTTCGAGAGCAGTGACCGGAGCATGTGGAGGATTACTTATGGGGAAGGCGCATCTGCGCATACCGATTATCAAATGAAGGCGTCGGATGCCAAGACGGGCGACTATTCGCTCCACTTCTACTCGGCTGATGCCGTGAACTTCGATGTCGAGCAGACGGTTACCGGGCTCGCGCCGGGCTATTACAACCTGTCGATGTTCATCCAAGGCGGAGGCGTTACGTCTTCCGATATGTATCTGTACGCGAGGACCGATGGCACCGAGGCAAAGACCGCGACTGCCGTGAACGGCTGGGTCAACTGGCAGAATCCGGAGATCAAGCGGATTCTCGTGACGAGCGGCAGTCTCACGATCGGCGCCCATATCGAAGCGAATGCGGAGAGCTGGGGCACGCTAGATCAGTTCTACCTCTACTTGGACGAAGCATACGAGGGAACGGACCCAGGCACTGATCCGGGAACAGATCCGGGGACAAATCCGGGCACGGGTTCTGGTTCGGCACCTGCCGCTACGCAAGAAATTAAGCTCGCTGCCGGGCAGGCCGGCAGCGGCCAGATCGCGAACGCGGTCATTAAGCGGACAGCGCTAGCCGATGGCACGAAGAAGGACAGCATCGACTATTCGCCGCAGCAAGCGGCCGAGGCCATCGAGCAGCTTACGGCTGAGGGGCTGGAGACGGCGCGAATCGTCATACCGGATGCGAAGGATGAAGTCGCCGAGCTGCATGTGCAGCTGCCTGACGGCACCGTTGAAGAGTTCGCGAAGGGAAGCATTAACCTGGAAATTCGCACTAATGATGCCAAGCTGATCCTGCCGAAGGCAACGATCCGATCGCTGGATCAAGCGATCAGCATCCGCTTTGCGCCGCTCAAGAAGGCCGACGAACAGCAGGCTGTCGAGGCACGCGCGAAGGATGAGCCGGCCGTGAAGGAAGCGGCAGGAGACGGCAGCGTGAGAGTCGTCGGCCGCCCGGTGGTGATCGAGACGAACGTGCAGGGGCAGCCGGTCGACTTGATCTTGCCGATGCCGAGCAGGTCGATACCCACCGATGAAGAGGAGCGTGCAGACTGGTTAGCCAATCTCGTCATTTATATCGAGCATAGCGACGGCGAGCGAGCGCTCGTGCAGCCTGAAGTCGTCGAATACGCCGATGGGCAGCAGGGGCTGCAGTTCCAGGTGACGAAGTTCAGCACGTTCACTGTGCTCAGCATGGACAATTGGGCTGCGTACAACCAATCCAAGCAAGCGCAGCAGGCACCGTATATTACCGGTTATGCGGACGGCGAGTTCAAGCCGGACCGCGCGATCAGCCGCGCGGAAATGGCGGCCTTGTTAACCCGAGTCGGAGCCGCTCAGCGCAGCACCGGCGAGCAGCTGACGTACACGGACCGAGAGGACTTCGGCTGGGCAGCCCCCGCGATTGAAGCGGTATCGGCTGCGGGATGGATGACGGGCCGGGCAGACGGGACATTCGGACCGCATCAAGCATTGACGCGAGCGGAAGCGGCAGCGATCGTGGTCAGATGGATGGGGCTGCAAAGCTCGCAGCCTGAGGTGCTGCCGTTCACGGATACGAGCGGCCACTGGTCCGAGCGGGCGATCGCGCTGGTCGCGGAGGCCGGCTACATGAAAGGAATGCCGAACGGCACCTTCCAGCCTGACATGCCGCTAACCCGGGCGGAAGCCGTAACGCTGCTCAACCGCGTTCTCGCGAGAGCGCAATCGGTTGAGGCTGCGACACCGACATGGACGGATGTAATGCCGGACCACTGGGCATTCCAAGCGATCGAATCCGCTTCACGCGAAATTTAGTAGCGGTTTCCGAGAGGCCGAATAACGGCAACTCGGTCCGTTAGATTCGGTAAGGCTAGTCGCGTTCATGAGCTGTCGTGCCGGTTATGCGCGACAGCTCATGTGCGTTCGCATGACGATTCAGGGCAGTGCCAGGGAACCGCAATCGACGGCAATAGCGGCGCTAGGCCGCATCCGGGTGCAGTCCCTCCGAAACGGCGGGCAATAACAGACCTGGGGATCGCTCGTGCAACGCCGCTCCCCCGTCGCACCGCGTCATTCACCGCTTTATGTACTGCTTAGGCGTCGTGCCGTAGGTGCGCTTGAATATGCGGATGAAGTAGGTGGTGTCCATGCCGATAAGCTGGGCGACCTTGTCGACGGTAATACCCGGGCTGTCCTGCAGCAGCTGGATCGAACGGCGCATACGAAGCTGCGTGATATATTGCTGCGGCGTGACCCCGAAGCTAGCGACGAACAGGCGATGGAAGTGCTGCACGGAATAGCCGGCCGACCTTGCGACGTTGGCAAGCAGGAGTCGTTCGTCGAAATGATCATGGATCAGCTTGACGGCGGTCTGCAGCGCACTGTTCGTCTCCGCGGGATAGATGCCCGAACGAGCCGGTCTTCCGATCGCTTGGTCCTGCAGGAGCGAGAGCAGCATGCCGTACATGCGCTTCGAAGAATCCCAATAGGCATTGTCCCCATTCAAGCTGATCAGATGCCACATTGCTTCCAATTCTTGCCATATGCTGTCGAAGTCGGTGAGCTGCAATACGTTCAGCACATGCTTGTCGATCTGTCGCAGCAAGCTGCCGGCCATCTCGCCGTGGAAGGCTGCAAAGCCCAAGTCCCAGCCGACATTTCCTGAGGGATCGGGATAATATTCGTGCGGGGTATCGGCAGGCAGCAGGAGAGCCGTTCCCGGCGTAAGCAGCATGTCGGAAAATCCCCCGATGCGGAACACGCCCTTGCCGCTTCGCGACAAGAAAAGCTGGTGAGCAGGGAATCCGTTCGGCCTGACGAGATGCTTCTGTTCATGGCTTCCGACGCAATAAACATAGAGCGGAAGAACCTTCTCCATACGGGCGAGCTCAGCTAGCAGAAACGGCATCATGGCGCTCATCCTCTGACGGTTGATGTTAAGATTGTACGATTATTTGATGGGTCTGTCTAATGAGTATACAGGCGAATTGAGCTACGATTATAGCGAGTTCACCAATAGCTGCGATGAAGCATACCCATCCTAAGGAGCGAACCTACAATGACGTTCAAATACCCGCCGATTAGCGAAAAGCTACCCGTGCTTATGCACGGGGCCGACTACAATCCGGACCAATGGCTGCATGCGCCTGAGGTGCTGGAGGAGGATATCCGCCTGATGAAGCTGGCAGGCTGCAATACGATGGCAATCGGGATCTTCGCGTGGGCAGCGCTAGAGCCGGAGGAGGGAACCTTCACCTTCGAATGGCTGGACCGCGTACTCGACAGGTTCGCGGAGAACGGCATCTATGCTTGGCTGGCTACGCCGAGCGGCGCCCGCCCGGCTTGGATGTCGGACAAGTATCCCGAGGTGCTGCGCGTCGAAGCGAACCGCGTCCGCAACCTCCATGGCATGCGGCATAATCACTGCTACACCTCGCCGGTCTACCGCCAGAAGACGGCACTCATCAATCGGAATCTGGCCGAGCGGTACGCTGCACATCCTGCAGTCTTAGGCTGGCACATCTCCAATGAATTCGGGGGCGACTGCCACTGCGAATATTGCCAGGCGGAATTCCGAATCTGGCTGCAGCGCAAATACGGCACGCTGGAAGCGCTGAACCGAGCGTGGTGGACGAACTTCTGGGCGCATACCTACACGGACTGGAAGCAGGTCGTATCACCGGCTCCGCACGGCGAGAACATGGTGCACGGCCATAATCTCGATTGGCGCCGGTTCGTCACCGATCAGACGATCGGCTTCTGCAAGCATGAGATCGAGGCAGTCAGAGGCGCGAATGCGCGGTTGCCGGTGACGACGAATATGCATATGATCGACGGCTTGGACTACCGGAAATTCGGGGAGATGCTCGACGTCATATCCTGGGACGCTTACCCGACATGGCATGAGCAGCAGGATGACAGCAGCCTTGCAGCCGGCGTGGCGTTCTACCATGATCTCTACCGTTCGATCAAGCAGAGGCCGTTCCTGCTCATGGAGAGCACGCCGAGCTTGACCAACTGGCAGCCGGTCAGCAAGCTGAAGCGGCCCGGCATGCACAAGCTGTCGTCCCTCCAAGCCGTGGCGCATGGCTCGGATTCGGTGCAATATTTTCAATGGCGCAAAAGCCGGGGTTCCAGCGAAAAATTCCACGGTGCGGTCGTCGATCACGTCGGTCACGCGCATACCCGCGTCTTCAAGGACGTGGTCGAGCTAAGCCGCTCGATGGCAGCGATCTCGGAACTGACAGGCACAACGACGCCTTCGGAGACGGCGATCCTGTTCGATTGGGACAACCGCTGGGCAGTCAAGGATGCGCAGGGTCCCCGCAATATGGGCATTCATTATGAAGAGACCGTGTACGCCCATCACCGGGCATTGTGGGAGCAGGGCATTCCGACGGATATTATCGGCTCGGAGGATGACTTCGCCGGCTACAAGCTCATTATCGCGCCGATGCTGTACCTCTGCCGGGAGGAGACAGGGCGCAAGCTGGAGCGATTCGCCGAGAACGGAGGCACGCTGGTCACGACCTATTGGTCCGGCATCGTAGACGAGCATGATCTCTGCCATCTCGGAGGCTTCCCCGGGCCGCTGCGGAAGACGCTGGGCATCTGGGCGGAGGAGATCGAGGGGCTGTACGACCATGATCGCAACGGGATCGCGATGGCCGAGGGCAATGCGCTGGGGCTGACAGGCACTTACGCGTCGCATGAGCTATGCGAATTGATT
Source organism: Bacillota bacterium (assembly GCA_023433615.1). GTDB lineage: Bacteria > Bacillota > Bacilli > Paenibacillales > Paenibacillaceae > Paenibacillus_I. The sequence continues at coordinate 15,838 of JAEZCJ010000152.1, forward strand.
CATGCCGAAGGAGCGGAGGTGCTGGGAGTCTATACCGACGACTTCTATGCAGGGCGTCCCGCGCTGACGTTGAACCGGTTCGGTCAAGGCCGCGCCTACTACATGGCGACGCGGCTGCACGACGATTTTCTCCATGCCTTCTATAATAAGGTTGTCGCGGATGCCGGCGTATCGCGTGCAATAGACACGGCGCTGCCGCGAGGCGTAACCGCGACAGTGCGGACAGACGGAATCGCCGACTACGTATTCGTGCAGAACTTCAGCGGCATGCCGCGGCGCGTCGAGCTGGATAACCGCAGCTATATCGATCTCGAATCCGGCGAGCCTGTAGGCCCGGGGATCGACCTCGACGCGAATGGCGTGCGCGTGTTGAAGCGCCAGACTCGCTAACGGAGGGGGAAGCAATGGAGCATTCCATTCGAGCGAAAGCCGCTCCCAAGCGAATCGAGGCCTCGTCGCTCAAGCTTGGCGGCGTAAGTCCCGCAGGCGAACGGATCGGCTTCACCAATTATTACATGACGTGGGACGGAACGCCGTACATGCCGATCTGCGGCGAATTCCATTATTCCCGCTATCCGGCATCGGAATGGGAGCAGGAGCTTCGCAAGATGAAGGCAGCCGGCATTAACGTGATCGCGACCTATATTTTCTGGAATCATCATGAGGAGATCGAAGGCGAGTACGACTGGCAAGGCGGCAAGGACCTGAGGGAATTCGTGACCTTATGCGGCAGGAACGGCCTCTACGTCATCTTGCGGATAGGCCCGTTCTGCCACGGCGAGGTGCGCAATGGCGGGCTTCCGGATTGGCTGTTCGGCCGGCCCTTCGATGTCCGCTCCAATGACGCGGGATATATGGCCTACGTGGAACGTCTCTACCAAGCCATCGGCAAGCAGGCCTCAGGACTCCTGTTCAAGGACGGCGGTCCCGTTATCGGCATTCAGCTTGAGAACGAGTACCAGGCTGCTTCCGCCTTGTGGGAACTGACGGCGAAGCAGGGCGACGAATACCTCAGCGGAGGCAGCGGCGGGACGGAGCATATGCGGCTATTGAAGGCAGCGGCGCTCCAAGCCGGATTGGATGCGCCGATCTATACGTCTACGGGCTGGGGCGGCGCGCCAGTGCTGGAGGAGGAGATTCTGCCTCTATACGGCGGTTACGCGTACACGCCATGGACCATCAGCGACCGGAATGCCGCGCAGAAGCCGACAGGCGAGTACTTGTTCGCCGATTACCATCAGGACGAGACGGCCGTTCGGGACTTCGATCCGCCCTACCCCAAGACGAAGTATCCTTTCGCTAGCTGCGAGATGGGCGGAGGCATGCAAGCCTGGTACCTGGCCCGCTTCCAGGTCGAGCCGGAGAGCGTCGTCGCGATGTGTCTCGTGAAGATTGCGGGAGGCTGCAACTTCATCGGATATTATATGTTCCACGGCGGCACGAACCCGGTGGGCAAGACGGGGTACTTGAATGAGAGCACGACTCCGAGAATCACGTACGACTTCCAAGCGCCGATCGGGGAATTCGGTCAAGTCAGGCCGTCCAGCCATCTGCTTCGTCCGCTGCATTACGCGCTGCAGCGGTTCGGCGACCGCATCGCGCCGATGGCCTCCGCGCTTCCAGAGGGGACAGAGCCGCTGCGTCCCGAGGATACGGAGCAGCTGCGGTACGCGCTGCGCACCGACGGGAAGAGCGGCTTCCTGTTCATCAATAACTATCAAGACCACGTGGAGATGCGCGAGCATGCGGACGTCACGTTCAAGGTGGAGCTTGCACGCGAGACGATCCGCTTCCCGAGGAAGCCCATGGTCATCCGGAGGAATGCGGCGTTCATGCTTCCGCTCCGGATGGATCTGGGCGGCGTGAGCCTTCGGTATGCAACGGCGCAGCCGGTTACCGCGCTCGCGTCGGAGGAAGGCGTGACCACTTATTTCTTCTGGATGAAGGAGGGAGTGGACGGCGAATTCGCGATTGACCTATCAGGCGTGACGAACATCGTTACCGATACGGGAGAGGTGGACAGCAGCAAGGACTGCTGCGTGGTGACGGTCCAGCATGACCGCTCCGCCGCTATCCGTATCGCGCGCAAGGAAGGGGCCGAAGTCCGCATCTGCGCCATGACCGCGCGGCAAGGCGCAACGCTGTGGGATATCGAGCTAGCCGGCCGCCGCCGGATCTTGTTCTCGAATGCCCCGCTGGCCGCAGCGGACGGCGGGCTCGAGTTGTTCTGTGAAGGCGACGGAGCAATCGAATTCAGCGAATATATCGGCGAGGGCGGTTCGCGGCACGGGGATTTGGAACTGATGTCCGATTCGGATGCTGCCCTCCTCGAGTCGGAAAGGGAGGGCGACTTCGTTCGGTACCGAATGACGCTCAAGAAGCAGACAGCTCCGGTGTCGATCGAGCGGATCCGCGACAATAAGGTCGTGCTGCGTTTCAACCCTACGTTGCTCCTGGACGGCGTCCGCGATTGGATCGTCCGGATCGACTACATCGGGAACGTCGGTTACGCGTTCGCGGACGGTCGGCTGATCCACGATCATTTTCATAACGGATCGCCGTGGGAGTTGGGCTTAGCTCGGTTCAAGAATGCGCTTCGGAGCGGCGAGATCGTGCTCGAGACCACGCCGCTGCGCACGGGCGCCACGACATTGGCGGATGACGCCGGCATGGCGGCGGAGCAGCGGCATCCAGGCGAGCAGCGCGCCGTGTTCCGCCGCATCGCGATCGTCCCGGTTCGCAGCATCGCGCTGCGAACCGTATAATCGAATAGGCCGGACGGGTCATTTGACTCCCGTCCGGCCTATTGCCGTTGTGCCTGCTTTCTAAGCGTTCAGCCTGTACAACACTGCCCCATGCGGGGGAATCTCGGCGCTGAGCATGCCGCGCACCTCGCCAATGTCGCGGCCGGACCACAATTCTTTGCAGCGGACGGCATCGCCGGCAGCGAATCCGATCGCTTCGAGCGATACGCGCACCTCTTGCGGCTCATCGCCGGTATTGAACAGGGCCGCATAGCGCGTGCCGTCAGACTCTTCCGCTGTCCATACCACGCGACCGCCTTCGCGCAGCACCTGGCGGGCGCCGAAGCTGCTGCGGTGCATGTCGAGCACATCGCGGTTCGTGAGCAGGGACAGCGTCCAGTCGTCGTTGTCGCGGAGCTCGCCGCCGAACATGAGCGGCGAGCGGAAGATGGACCATAGCGTCATCATCGTGACTTGCTCGTCTTGCGTGAATCGCGTCCACCGGTCGCTGCCCCCGCCGTCGACGGAGCGGATGCCGATATGGCCGAGCGGCAGCATGTCGCAATCCGGCCAGCAGCCTGGAGCCGGACGGCCTTGCCACCGATCGCAGCGGTCGAACATGTCGAGCAGCAGCGGCCACAGATCCCAGAAGTCGTCCGTGATTCGCCACATGTTCGCGTTCGCTTCGAACATGTCGGCGAGCTCGACAGGAGACGGACCGGGGGAGAGGCTGAGCACCATCGGCCGGCCGCAGCGGTCGATTGCGCGGCGGATCAGCTCGATCTCGCGCTGATGGGTAGCGTAGAGCCTGGAAGCTGCGATATCGTCAACCTTCACGAAGTCGACGCCCCACTCGGCATAGAGCTCGAAGAGCGAGTCGTAATACGCCTGCGCGCCTTCCTTGGAAGCGTCGACGCCGTACATGTCCGTATTCCACGGGCAGATGGAGTTGGTATGCGCGATATCGCGAGCCGTGGCCGTGCTGCCCTTAATCGGCGTATTGCGGTGGACCGCCTGGCGCGGAATTCCGCGCATGATATGGATGCCGAACTTGAGTCCAAGGCTGTGTACGTAGTCCGCGAGCGGGCGGAAGCCTTGCCCGTCCGCAGCCGACGGGAAGCGATTGACCGCGGGGATTAGCCGGGAATGCTCATCCATCTCCAACGGCACGAACGGACGATAGTGCGAGGATACCGCGCCTGGCTCATACCATTGGATATCGACGACCACATACTCCCAACCGTATGGCAGGAGCTTATCGGCCATGTATGCCGCGTTGCCTCTGATCTCCTGTTCCGTGACGGCTGCTCCGTAGCAATCCCAGCTGTTCCAGCCCATGGGCGGCGTAGGGGCGAATGCGTGATAGTTGTTCATGTGATAAGCGTCCTCCTCGTATCTTCGTATGCCCTCATCATATCGCCCTGTCCATAGGTATCGCTACAGTAAAGTTGGAAACGGAATAGCACTATATTGCGGTATCCATGTCTGTTCATGCAATTACATGCATGTCCCAAACGACCAGTTGTCAGCGTCTCCAGCGTTTCCGTAGGAACGCCGCATCGGAAGCATATGAGAAGGTTGGACGATGGCAGCGATTGAGGAGCGGAGCGTAGGCAGACCTACGTGAGCACCTCCAGCGTTTCGTAAGAAACGCACATCGGAGGCATCGAAGTCGAATAAGCTCCGTAGCAATCGCTTCACGATCACAACTGGTCCTGGTCGTTAGTCGAAGAATAGGCGGTTGTAGATCAGCTCCTCCCCGCGCCGGAACATGCCGGGGGTCAAGCCGGTCAATCTTCGAAAGGCCTTGATGAAATAACTGCCGCTCGAATACCCGACGTGCTCGGCGATCTGTTCGACGCTGTGCGAGGTGGTTCGTAGCAGCTCCATCGCGCGCTCCGTGCGTATGCGATTCAAGTAGTCGCCCGGCGTCATGCCGACGCTGGCGGCGAACATTCGCAGGAAATGGTACTTCGACCAGCCGAGCTCGTCCGCCAGCTGCTCGAGGCTGAGCATGGACGCGTAACGCGATTCGATGATAGCGACGGCGCGTTTCACCTTGTCCGGCCACTCGCCATGGCTGCCGAGCGAATAACGGCAGAGCTCGGTTACGAATTGATAGACATAGGAAGAGGCCAAGTACGAGTCAGAGATCCGCCCGGCCCTTGCTTCTTCATAGATTTGCTGCAGCAGCCTGACGGGACGGCTCCCGGCAGAGAGGAGCGGCGTGCTTCCGAGCCTGCTCGCGGCATCCTGCCAATTCGGAAGCACGAGCTGAGGCCGGATGAGCAGGAAGAGGAACTCCCAAGGCTGCGCGCCTCCCGGATAATAATACCGATGGTCGGACGGGATTTCCGTCAGGAACGCTTGTCCTTCCTTGATCGGATGAGCGCCTGTGCCATCCTCGTAGACGCCTTCGCCGGACAGCGTATATTGGAACAGAAGCAGCGGACCGTCCGTTCGGGTCAGGCCGTCCCAGCGGTAATCCGTATCTTGTCTGCATTCGTATCCGACCGCGAACAGGTTGCAGAGTGCGAGCGACGGGTTGTCGGAGTACCGGAATCCGTACGCGCCATAGGTTGTCTCGGCCATGCCGTCACCTCAGTCCTAGTAATCGGTTCGTGCTAGATGCGCTTCGCCCGTTTGTATGCGAGAGGGGTTACGCCTGTCAGCCTCTTGAAGGTCCGGAAGAAGTAAGAGGTGCTGTCGAAGCCGCAGTCGGCTGCGATTTCTTGCATCGTCAAGTCCGTGCGCACGAGCGCTTCCTTCGCATGCGCGATGCGCTTGGTCAAGATGTACGCCGTCAGATTAAGTCCCGTCAATTGCTTGAATACGCGGGAAAAATGGGACGGCGATACCGCCACGCGTCGGCAGAGGGCAGCGAGGCTGAGATCCTGGTCCAGACTGCGGTCGATGTGCGTCAGCGTATCCCGCATCCACAGCGGCTGCGTGCCGGATACGCCGGCGTGACCGGCCGCGGCCGTGCGCCGGCTCAGCCCGAGCAGCAGCTGCTGCAGGTGCAGCATGACCGACTGCCGATAGCCCGGCGATTGCCGCAGCAGCTCGTCTTGCATCCGTTCCAGGAGCGAAGCGATCGCCTGAGCCTCCTCGGCGTTCGTCTCGAATTTGTACACATGCTGCCTTCGTGCCTGATCGTAGCATCGCAGCAGCGAGAACGTGCTGTCCCACTCTGCATGGCGAACCCAATGCTCGCTGAAGAAGACGGCCGACGACGTTACCGGCGCCTCCGCGCTCGGGAACGCGCAATGGATCGTATTCCCCGGGATGAGGAACAGATCGCCCGCTCCCATCTCGTAGAATGCATGGTTAATGAAGAAAGTGCCTCTGCCCTGATGCACGTAGACGAGCTCAAGCCTGTCATGCAGATGGTCGGGCAGCTCATGCTGCGGCTCCTTCGTATCCCGATAGACGAGCTCGAACGGAAACTTCTCGTCTCCGTCCCAGAATTTGCGCATCGCGGCCATCGCTGCTTCCCTCTTTCTTAGAAGATAGCAAAATTGTTCATATATGAGCGAAAACTGTACGTTTCATTATACCATAATGCTGGTAGTATGAAGACAGAATCGATTTGCGAGGAGGAGCTGGAGCATGCATGTCCCGAAGCTGCGCATCGATGCGCATCAGCATTATTGGTCCATCGTCCGAGGCGATTACGGATGGATTACGCCGGAGATCCCGCGGCTGTATCGCGACTACTTGCCGGAAGATCTGGCGGACAGTCTGGCCAAGCATCGCTTGGACGGAACGATCGTCGTGCAAGCTGCGCCGACCGTAGAAGAGACGGAATACTTATTCGCGTTGGCCGAGCGCGAGCCTTCCGTATTAGGCGTAGTCGGCTGGCTGGACTTGCACGATGCGGAGCACCGCCGTCATCTGGAACGCTATTCCGGCCATCCCAAGTTCGTAGGCATCCGGACGATGATTCAGGACATGCCCGATGCTTACGCCATTCTCGAGCCGCGATACGTGGAAGCGCTTAGGGAGCTTGCCGAGCGCGATCTGCCTGTCGACCTGCTCGTCAAGTCCGAGCAATTGGATGCGCTCACGCAGCTGCTAGAGCGCGTTCCGAACCTGCGAGGCGTCGTCGATCACATCGCCAAGCCGCGCATCGCATCGGGCGAGATCGAGCCGTGGCTGAGCAGCATGCGCGACATTGCGCGGCATCCGAAGCTGCGCTGCAAGCTGTCCGGCATGGTGACCGAGGCCGATCATGCGGGCTGGCAGCCGGAACATTTTACGTCGTACGTGCAGCATGTCATCTCGCTCTTCGGCAGAGACCGCATCCTGTTCGGAAGCGACTGGCCGGTATGCCTGTTGGCAGCGGAATATGACGAGGTGGTCGGCGTGCTGACAGCCGCGCTGCCCGAGGATTGGACGGACGAGGATAACGCGAAGCTGTTCGGCGGCAACGCGCAAGCATTCTATAAGCTGTAACCAGGCATAATCGAGAGGGGACTGGAACAATTATGCGTTATCGGACATTAGGCAAGACCGGATTGGACGTCTCGGTGCTAAGCTTCGGCGCTTCGTCGCTGGGCTCGGTATTCCGGGACACGGTGGAATCGGACAGTATCCGTGCGGTTCACGAGGCGGTGGACGCCGGCATCAATTATATCGACGTGTCGCCATACTATGGACTGACGAAGGCGGAAACGGTGCTCGGCAAAGCGCTGCAGCAGATTCCGAGGGACCGTTATCTGCTGTCGACGAAGGCCGGCCGTTACGGCGCGGACGAATTCGATTTCACGCGCAAGCGGATCTTGGCAAGCGTGGAGGAGAGCCTCAAGCGGCTGCATACGGACTATCTCGACATTCTGTTCCTGCATGATATCGAATTCGTGCCGGCCGAGATCATATGGGAAGAAGCGCTGCCGACGCTCTCCGAGCTGAAGGAAGCCGGCCTGATCCGTTTCGGAGGCATCTGCGGTCTGCCTCTGCCGCTGTTCGAAGCGTTCCTGCCGAGAGCCAACGTGGACGCGATCATCTCCTACTGCCATTACGCGCTGAACGATACGTCGCTCGTGAACCTGCTCCCGCTCATCGAGCAGAAGGGCATTGGGCTCGTGAATGCCTCGCCGTTGTCGATGGGTCTGCTCGGTACGCGCGGCACGCCGGATTGGCATCCGGCTAGCGCCGAGCTCAAGGCAGCCTGTTTGAAGGCCGCGGAATATTGCGCGAGTCAAGGGGCTGATATCGCGAAGCTGGCCGTACAATTCTCGACCTCCCATGAGCAGATTCCGACGACGCTGGTCAGCACGGCCAATCCGGCGAATATCCGCCGGAACGCGGAGTGGGTCGACGAGCCGATCGATACAAGCCTCTTGCGGGAAGTGCGCGAGCTGCTCGCGCCGGTGATGAATGAGACATGGATCAGCGGCCGGCCGGAATACAACGCGGAAGTGAATGGAGGAAGCGGCCGATGAAAGGGATCGTATGCGAGGAGATCGAGCGCTTCAAGCTGACTGAGATGGAGCCTCCGGCATTCACGGCCGGCGAAGCCATCGTCCGCATTAAGCGCATCGGCATCTGCGGAACGGATCTTCATGCTTATAAAGGGAATCAGCCGTACTTCAGCTACCCGCGGGTTCTAGGCCATGAGCTGGCAGGGGTCATCGAGCGGGTCGAGGAGAATGAAGCGGGGCTGCAGGCAGGCGACCAAGTCAGCGTCATCCCCTATCTTCACTGCGGTCACTGCATCGCTTGCAGCAGCGGCAAGACGAACTGCTGCGTCTCGATGCGCGTGCTTGGTGTCCATGTCGATGGCGGAATGCGGGAGCTGATCTCGGTCCCGATCGCGAACCTGATCAAGACGAACGGGCTGACGCTCGATGAGACGGCCATCATGGAGCCGCTCGCGATCGGCGCCCATGCGGTGCGGCGGTCTGCGCTGCGCGCCGAAGAGACTGCGCTCGTCATCGGCGCGGGACCGATCGGCCTCGGGGTGATGGCATTCGCCAAGCATCTCGGCGCCAAGGTCATCGCAATGGACATCAACGATGAACGGCTTGCCTTCTGCCGAGATTGGGCGGGCATCGACCATGCCGTCAATGCCCTGCATGACCCAGCGGGGCAACTGGCCGCGCTGACGGGCGGCGATTATCCGACAGCCGTCTTCGACGCGACGGGCAGCGCACGCTCGATGATGGGCGCATTGCAGTACATCGCGCACGGCGGACGGCTCGTCTATGTGGGTCTGGTCAAGGATGAGATTGCTTTCCCGCATCCGGAATTCCACAAGCGCGAGACGACGCTGATGGGCAGCCGTAACGCGACGCGCGAGGATTTTGACCAGGTGCGCCTCGCGATTGAGAGCGGAAGCATCGATGCCGGCCGGTACGTGACCCATCGCGCGCCGTTCGAGGCGATGATCGAGCGGTTCGAGAGCTGGCTGGATCCGGCCTCGAAGGTTATCAAGGCGATGGTCGAAGTAGACGAATAGAAAGACAGACAATCCCTTCCAACCGCGCTTGCGGCGGGAAGGGATTGTCTAGCTGCGCCTAGCGGGTTATCTTCCCTTTTCCTTAGCGATGAAGGCTTTCACCGGACGGAACTCCCATTCCTCTTGGTTCGTTCGGCTCCCGCCCAGCATGATGCTGTCTTGCCACAGCTGATACATATAGAGGACGACGGAGATTCCGATCATGAGCAGGAATACTTGCCATTCGCCCAATCGGTCGAGACGGTAAATTCGGCCCTCGAAAAATTCATGAAACACGAATGCCTGCAGCGCGTCGATCACGGCATTCGTCAACAGATAGAGCCACAGCTTCCCGTACGTGAAGGCATAGATCCAGAGCGTGCCTGCAACGAAGAGCCCGTAAGCGAACGAGACGTTAGTGATGAATCCCCAGGGAACGATCGATTCGAGCATGGTCCACCAATGAAGAGCATAGGCTGCTTCGAACACGATGGTGACGATCAAGGCTGCCAGAATCGCGACGGGCATATAGCGCTTAAGCGTCTCGCGGCGCATGAAGAACAACGTCGTCCATGGCAGGATTAGGAATGCCCATAGCATGATCTGAGTGAACGTGAGCATATTTGGGAGTGCATCTCCTCATCGCACGAGGTGCGAAATGTCTGATTGCTATGTTATTTCCTATTCGAGAACGATTATGCAGCAGTCGAGGCGCAGGCAGCCGGGCAGGAAACGGCAGGCTAATCCTGCTATACTAGACAAGATCTTTAACCTTCAAGGAGGAATGTGCGATGGGCAGCCATGCGCTTGATTCAAGGCAATGGCGGCTGTGGTACGAGCAGCCGGCTGACAGATGGGAAGAAGCGCTCCCCCTCGGGAACGGACGGTTAGGCGGGATGGTGTTCGGGGGCACGGTCAAGGAGCGGATCCAATTGAATGAAGATACGCTGTGGGCCGGCTTTCCGCGGGATAACAACAATTACGAGGCCTTGCGGCATCTGGATACGGCGCGTTCGCTGATAATGGAAGGCAAGTATTCGGAGGCCGAGCGCGTGATCAACGAGCGAATGGTCGGGACGAATACGGAGCCGTATCTGCCGCTGGGCGATCTGTGGATCGAGCACTTGGACCTGGAAGGCGATGCAAGCGAATACGAACGGAACTTGAATCTGGCGAACGGCATTGCGACAGTCGGTTATCGGACGGGCGACGGCGCAGCCGTGAAGCGGCAGAGCTGGATCAGCGCGCCCGACGACGTGCTGGTCGTGCGCCAAGAAGCAACGGGCGGAAAGGTGAACCTGCGCGTGACGCTGGATTCGGCGCTGCCCTACTCGACGACTGCGGTGGAGGGTGCCGGCGGCGAACTGCAGCTTCTCATGAAAGGGCGCTGTCCAAGCCACATCGCGGATAACTATCGCAAGGACCACCCGAAGCCGTTCCTGTTCGAGGATGACAGAGGGCTGTCCTTCGCCGTGCGGCTTCAGGTACTATTGGAGGGCGAAGAAGGTACGATCGAGAGTGAGGGCGGCGGCGATTCGCTCCGCATCGCGAACGCGACGGCCGTCACGCTGATCGTAGCTGCGGCTACGGATTTCGAACGCTTCGATGTCGCGCCTAAGCCGGGCAGCGGGCTCGAAGACAAGCGAAGCGGCGAACGTCTGGCTGCAGCCTCGAAGCTGGGCTTGGGCGCGCTCTACGAACGGCATATCGAGGAGCATGCGCTGCTATTCGGCCGCGTTGAACTGAACCTCGGGAAGTCGACGAATGCCGCGCTGCCGACGGATCGGCGATTGGCGGCGTATCGGGAAGGCGCAGAAGACCCGGATCTGGAGGCGCTCTATTTTCAATACGGCCGCTATCTGCTGATGGCAAGCTCGCGCCCCGGCTCCCAGCCCGCGAACCTGCAAGGCATCTGGAATCATCATCTGACGCCGCCGTGGAACAGCAACTATACGGCCAATATTAATGTGCAGATGAACTATTGGCCGGCGGAGGTATGCGGGCTCAGCGAATGCCATGAGCCGCTCATGACGATGCTCGGCGAGCTGGCCGCGTCAGGCAAGCGCACGGCTGCGATCCATTACGGCGCCCGCGGTTGGACGGCCCATCATAACGTGGACCTGTGGCGGTCCTCGATCCCGAGCGCAGGCGACGCGAGCTGGGCATTCTGGCCGCTCGGCGGCGCATGGCTGGCACGTCATCTATGGGAGCATTACGCATTCAACGGCGACCTCGGATTCCTGCGCGAGCGAGCCTACCCGCTGCTGCGGGATGCCGCCAAATTCTGCTTGGACTGGCTGGTAGAAGGGCCGAACGGCGACCTCGTGACCGTGCCGTCCACATCGCCGGAGAATAAGTTCCTGACCGCCGACGGCAAGCCGTGCAGCGTCTCGCTGGCGACGACGATGGACATCGCGATCATTCGCGAGCTGTTCGGCCATTGCCTCGAAGCGATTGGGCTGCTCGGCGCAGACGACACGGAGGAGGGCCGTGCTTTCCGGGAAGAGCTGGAGACGGCTTCCGCGAAGCTGCCGCCTTACCGCATCGGCAAGCACGGCCAATTGCAAGAGTGGTATTACGACTTCGACGAGGCCGAGCCCGGTCATCGGCATGTGTCGCACTTATATGGCTTGTACCCCGGCAATCAGATCACGGCCAAGACGCCGGAGCTGCTGGAAGCGGTTCGCGTGACGCTTGACCGTCGCCTGGCTAATGGCGGCGGACATACCGGCTGGAGCTGCGCTTGGCTGATTAACCTATTCGCCCGCTTGCGGGACGGGGAGCAGGCGCATGCGTACATCCGGACGCTGCTTCGGCGTTCGACGCATCCGAATCTGTTCGACGACCATCCGCCGTTTCAGATCGACGGCAATTTCGGCGGCACGGCCGGCATCGCAGAGTTGCTCGTGCAGAGTCATGAAGGGACGATCGAGCTGCTCCCGGCACTGCCGTCGGCTTGGACGGCCGGCAGCGTGACCGGCCTCCGCGCGCGCGGCGGATTCACGGTATCCATCGCTTGGCAGGACGGGAAGCTCGTCAGCGCGGAAATTACGGCTACCCATGGCGGATTGCTGCGCATCGCAAGCGCGAGAGCCGCAGCGCTGAAGCTGACCGCGCCTGACGGCATGACAGTCGCGGCTTCGGAGGACGGCGCCTACCGGACAACTGCAGGAGCAACCTATCGAGTTGCCGTCGTGTAATCCAAGTCTTACGCTTGACAAGCGGGAAGGTTGCCGCGAATGGTTCGCTGCAACCTCTATGCATGCCGGCGCGTCTGTATGGGTGAGTCCGAACGGACCGTGAATACGGAGGTGCGAGATGGGACGATGGCATGCAATAGGATGGCTTGCGATTCTGGCAGGGACGGTTACCTTGGTCGCGGCATGCGGGAATAAACCGGCGGAACCGCTGCGCGGGGAGCCGACAGCGCTGCATGCAGCAGGAGCTGCCAGCGGCAGCGGGTCGTCGGCTTCGAGCGGCGCGGCAGGCGAAGACATCCCGCCGGAGCAGCGGGCTCGGGGTACGATCGGCGGCGGCGCGATGCTTGAGCCCGGACTCGCGCGGGAGTTCCTTGCGCGAGAAGGCATTCCGAACGGCGATCTTTATTTGGGCGAGGGCGGACTCTTGCATCTGAATATCGTAGGGTTGGATGATGCGATTCGTAAGCGGTTCGAGGACGCTTTTCCCGATGCGGCTTATCGGCTTGTTGATGTCGCGCACACGCATGAGGAGCTCGAAGCTGCCCAAGACGCGCTTAGCGAGCATGACCTGCATCGCAAGCTTAATCTGTACAGCTCCTCGATCGACGTGATCGGCAATCGACTCGAGATTTCGATGCCTGACAGCAGCGACGGGGCGCAGGCGGAGATCGAGCGATATATCGATCCCGACTTGATCGTCTATCATTTGGAGCCGCTCGGAGAGCCGCAGATCGTCGGTACGGTCCATGAGATCGATACCGTACAAGAACGGCTCCTCATTCTCGAGCAGGGCGAAGAGCAGCCGACGTATTGGGTGTCATTCTACGATCACTCGGTGACAGGGACAGATGCCGACAAGCCGGTGGCATTCGGGGATTATCGTGTCGGCCAGCAGCTGCGCGTCTGGACGACCGGCATGGTGCTGGAATCCATGCCCATGCAAGCGACTGTACGCAAGCTGGAGCTGGTGAGCGAATAATAGAATGAATAGTACGATGATCGGGAGCTGACCATATGGGCAAGCTCCCTATGGACGTTTTTTGAGAAATAGAGGTAAATTGTACGATTATTTATGCGCGGATATTGTACTTAGCAGGAATATGGTATAAATGGACCTCTGTCAAGAAAGTGGACACCACTTATGCCGTTTTTCTCTTATCAAACTTCGCAGCGAACCGGGCCGGCGTTAGGTATCCAAGTGAGCCGTGGATCCGC
>JAEZCJ010000163.1 GCA_023433615.1 Bacillota bacterium
GAGCAACCTTTAAAATTATAAATTGTCAGGGCTTGTCTTACAAGTGTTATACTAGTTGTCGGAAAACCAAGGGGCATTTCCCGGGAAATGTCGAGCAAGGAAGGGGAATATTGGATGCAGTCTGCTATAGAGGTTGAACTGCTGCGCAAGCAATTCAAGGTGCAGAAAAACCGCGAAGGCCTCGGCGGAGCCATGAAGGATCTGTTCCGGAGAGAATATACGGAGGTTACTGCCGTTAAGGATATTACGTTCACGATTCCCAGAGGCGAAATCTGCGGGTACATCGGTGAGAACGGCGCGGGAAAATCGACAACGATCAAAATGCTGACGGGCATCCTGGTGCCAACATCCGGCACTGTCCGCGTCAACGGCTATGTGCCGTATGAAGAACGCGAGAAGTTCGTCCGGGAGATCGGTGTCGTATTCGGTCAACGCAGCCAATTATGGTGGGACATCGGGGTCATCGAGTCGTTCCAGCTGCTGCGCAAGGTGTACCGCGTGCCGGAGAATGAGTATCGCAGACGGTTGGATGATCTCGTGGAGCGCCTGCAGTTGAGCGAGCTTCTGAACCGTCCAGTGCGCAAATTGAGCTTGGGGCAGCGCATGCGATGCGAGCTTGTCGCTTCGCTGCTGCATAATCCGTCGATCCTGTTCCTCGATGAACCGACGATCGGTCTCGATATCGTCGTGAAGACGGAAATTCGCGAGTTCTTGAAGCAGTTGAACCGCGAACACGGCACGACGATTCTGCTCACGACGCATGATCTGCAGGATATCGAAGCGCTCTGCTCGCGCGTCATCATGCTGGACGACGGCCGAATCATTTATGACGGCGGCTTGGACGAGCTGAAGACGCGCTGGAGCAAGGGGCGGGAAATTCGGCTGCAATTCGGCGAACGCCCGGATGGAGCGGCGCTTCGCGTCCGAACGTCGGATATGCCGGGGATCGAATGGACGATCGGCGACGATATGACCGCCAGCATGTGGGTGCCGCTCGAGATCAACGTCTCGGATGCGCTCTCCCGCGTGGTGGGCGGCAGCAGCGACATTCGCGATATCAAAATTCTCGAGACGAATACCGACGAGATCGTGCGCGAGATCTATCGGTCAGGGTCAGCAGCCAATCCGGAGCGATTGGCGGATCCGAACGCAGCCGGCAACGGCGGTACGCACGAGGGAAGCGCCGCGGCTGGGGAACAAGAGAAGGAGAAGGTGGGCCATGCTTAGCGCATACGTCGACCTCATCCGGATCCGTTTCCTGATGATGCTGGCTTACCGGGTTAATTATTACAGCGGCATCGTGATTTATGCCATTAATATCGGCGCGTACTATTTCTTCTGGCGAGCAATCTTCGGCGATCAGGATACGATCGGCGGATTCACGCTCGCGCAGATGACCACGTATGTAGCGGTGTCGTGGATGGCCCGCGCCTTTTACTTCAATAACCTAGACCGCGAGATCGCGAACGAGATCCGCGACGGCAGCGTGGCGATTCAGTTCATTCGTCCGTATGTCTATCTCATCGTGAAGATGATGCAGGGATTCGGCGAAGGCATTTTCCGTCTGCTCCTGTTCATGGTGCCGGGAATGGTCATCGTATGCCTGATTTTCCCCGTGGTGCTCCCGACGGAGCCGAAGGTGTGGCTGCTCTACGCCGCCATGCTGTTCCTCAGCTTCCTAATTAATTCGCAAATCAACATTCTGACGGGACTCGCTGCGTTCTTCATTGAGAATATTGAGGGCATGATGCGGATGAAGCGCGTGTTCGTCGACTTGTTCTCGGGCGTCGTCATTCCGATCGCGCTGTTCCCGGGCTGGCTGGACGCAATCGTGCAATGGCTGCCGTTCCAGGCAATCGCGTATTTGCCGAGCTCCGTATTCACGGGACGCAGCTCGGGCGAAGCGGCGATATCGGCGCTGGGGCTGCAGGCGATCTGGTTCGTGTTGTTGATCGTGCCGATCTGGCTGTTATGGCGTGCAGCCCGGCACCGGCTGTTCGTGCAGGGGGGTTAACCGAATATGTTCTATGGCAATCTGTTCTGGGAGTATCTGAAAAATTACGCGAAGACGCGGTTGACGTATCGAGCCGATTTTTGGATCGAAGTGCTATCGGACTTAATGTTCCAGGCCATGAACCTCATCGTCATTCTGATCGCCTTCCAGCATACGCCAAGCCTTGGCGGGTGGACGGAGGCGGAGGTTGTGTTCGTATACGGCTTCTTCATGGTGCCGTTCGGCATCTTCAGCTGTTTCTTCAATTTGTGGAATTTCAGCGAGCGGTATATCGTGAAGGGAGAGATGGACCGCGTTCTGACACGTCCGGCGCATAACCTGTTCCAGGTGCTGCTCGAGAACATGGACCCGCCGTCCCTGTTCGGTGCCGTCGTCGGCGGCATCATTATGGCGATCACCTCCGTGCAGATGGGGATGACGTATAACGCGGTGGATATTCTCGTGCTGCTGCTGCTGATTGCGGGATCGGTGCTGGTCTACTTCGGCATCTACGTATCCTTGACGGCGATCGCGTTCTACTCGGACGCGCCGACTGGCATACTGCCGCTCATGTATAACATCCAGAACTACGGCCGCTACCCGGTCAATATCTATAATAAGGCGATGCGCTTCGTGCTCACATGGGTGCTGCCGTTTGCCTTTGTCGGCGTCTATCCGGCTGCTTATTTCCTTGAGCGCAGCGATTCCAGCGATATCCGCATGGCGTTCCTGACGCCTGTCGTGGGGCTCGTGTTCGCCGCGATCGGCCTCTTGATCTGGAACCATGGCGTCAAGCGCTATCGCGGTGCCGGTTCCTAGGTGGGGTAGGTTAACGGTCCTGAGGACCGTTAACAGGCATGGCAACGCTCTTGAGCTCAGCGATAGCGGTCCTGAGGACCGCTATCAGGTAAAATGGGGGTGTTGAGCAGCCAGTGAAAGACGGGTTAGCGGTCCTGAGGACCGTTAACAGGTGCAGAAATGCTCCAGAACCGATTGTTAGCGGTCTTGAGGACTGCTATTAGGCAAGAAATGGGTATCTAAGACGGACGATCTATCCGCGTATAACTTCTGGTCCGGTGAGCACCGCCGTTCGGGGACAGATAACCTAGGGAAACGAGTTGCTGAAGCAGTTCGCGGGCGTGTTTGTTAGCTACTCCGAGTAGACGGCAAACGTCGGCAGGTGTAATCGGATCGGAAGTAAAGCTGGCATGCCGCAGAATCTCTCGAAGCTTTAACTGCAGATCAACAGAGCTGGACTGACCCCCGTATAACCGGCCGAGCATCTGCAAGATAATCTGCTGGCAGGTACGCGGATGGTCCTTGATATCGTCATAGGAGAAGCGCAGCACGATCCATCCGTCCAACACCAGATGGTTCTGACGCATCAGGCCGTCGGAGAACGTGCGCCGGTCGATATTGCGAGCATGCGGTCCGAAGCCGTCGATTTCGATCGCGATCTTGTGAGGCGGGCGTAAGTAAGCGAGATCGATGAAGCGTACGCCGTCGCGAAAATCGCTTACCTCGTATTCAGCATGCAGATGCTCATATTGTCCGGCAGCAGGCAGCCAGACCGACTGGGCGAACAGCTTCTCTGCATGACCATGTCCTTCGCGAAGCCTGCGGCCGCGCTCGCCATTGCTTGTACGAATCTGCTTGTCCATCCATGCTTGATACCGATCTTGAACCATCGTAACCCCTCCATGGGCAAAAAAATAACCGCCCCCATCCGCAGCTTGCGGATAAGGACGGTGTGCTTCACGCGTCATTGGGGTCATTATAGCTGATAATGTAAGTATTTGGCAAGCGCAAGTGCGGAGAACATCATGCAGCGAGAAGGTTCGGACATTGGAAACGCAATTATCTCGCCAAACATGAGCTTGGGCACACCAACACAGCACCTGAGCTACTACCGGCATCAGCACCACACCAGCACCACACCAGTACAAACACCAGCACAAACACCAGCACAAACACCAGCACCAGCACCAACACCAGCACCAAAGCCAACGACCAGCACCAAAGCAGTATCAGTAGAATCGACTGTGCGTGAGTCTACGCTGTTCCACGAATCATGCAGCAAACGTGACTGTTGGCCGTGCCCGATTCCGTTGCCTTGCTAGCGCTCCTATAACGCTTCAACATTTGGATGAGAGGAGGAATCACTTATGGGACTTGAACTTGGCCGCAAGGCGCCGGACTTCACGCTGCCGTCTGCCGATGGGGACGTGAAGCTTAGCGATTACCGGGGACAGAAGGTCGTCCTCTATTTCTACCCGCACGACATGACGCCGACCTGCACGCAGCAGGCATGCGAGTGGCGCGACGTCCACATGGACGTGCTGGCGAATAACGCGGTCGTCCTCGGCGTCAGCACGGACGAGACGGACAGCCATGTCCGATTCGCGGAGAAATACAACCTGCCGTTCGTCCTGTTGTCCGATCCTAAGCACAAAGTATGCCAGAAGTATGCGGTATGGCAGCTCAAAAAACTGTACGGACGCGAATACATGGGGATTGTGCGCTCGACGTTCCTCATCGACGAAAAGGGCAAACTGATCCGCGAATGGCGCAACATTAAGCTGAAAGGCCATACGGACAAGGTACTTGCGGCAATCCGAGGCGAAGACGAGCCGGCCAAGCCGACGGGCGCTAAGAAAGGCGCGGAAGCGGCCCGACCAACGGGCACCAAGCCCAAACCCAAGTCTAAGGCTTCCAAGTAGACAACCTAATCTCGCACAATTACGCATCATCGCCACGCCCGGCTATCAGCATTCATCTGCGTCGCCGTTCCGTGCAGGCAATGTCGCCGTCATCCCATTACGGAACGGCCTGCAGCTGTGCAATGCCATTGGCTGGAAACCGCTGGCTTAATTCGCCTTGACTGCCGGAAAAGCGGTTCGTTATAATAATCTTTATGATTAAGGGAGGCCGTGAATAAGGAATGGACAAGCCAAATGAACTGATCGTGGTCCTTGATTTCGGAGGACAGTATAACCAATTGATCGCAAGACGGATCCGCGACCTCGGCGTGTACAGCGAATTGCTGCCGTACAATACGTCTGCGGACAAGCTGCGCGAGCTGCAGCCGAAGGGGATTATTTTCTCCGGCGGTCCTGCGAGCGTCTATGAAGAGAACTCGCCGCTTGTCGATCCGGGCGTGTACGAGCTAGGCGTGCCGATCTTCGGCATCTGCTACGGCATGCAGATGATGTCGCATCAGCTGAGCGGCAAGGTGCAGCGCGCCGGCAAGCGCGAATACGGCAAGGCCGAGGTCGATTTCAATCAAGACTGCCATCTGACTGCCGAACTCGACAGCCGTCAGACCGTCTGGATGAGCCACAGCGATCTCGTCGTCGAGCCGCCTACCGGTTTCCGCGTCGACGCGAGCACGGCCCATGCGCCGATCGCGGCGATGAGCCATCCGGAGAAACGGTTCTACGCCGTGCAATTCCACCCGGAGGTTCGCCATTCCGTCTACGGCAACGAGATGATTCGCAACTTCCTGTATGAAGTGTGCAAGTGCGAAGGCAGCTGGTCCATGACGACGTTCATCGATGACACGATCCGCGAGATCCGCGAGCAGGTGGGCGACAAGAAGGTATTGTGCGCGCTCTCCGGCGGCGTCGATTCTTCCGTCGTCGCGATCCTCATCCATAAGGCGATCGGCGATCAACTGACGTGCATGTTCATCGACCACGGCCTCCTGCGGAAGGGCGAAGCCGAGAGCGTCATGGAGACGTTCGTCGGCAAGTTCGATATGAAAGTGGTTAAGATCGATGCGAGGGATCGGTTCCTGGGTAAGCTGAAGGGCGTCGACGATCCGGAGCAGAAGCGGAAAATCATCGGCAACGAGTTCATCTACGTGTTCCAGGAGGAGTCTGCGAAATTCGACGACTTCGAGTTCCTGGCCCAAGGCACGCTCTACACCGATATCGTCGAGAGCGGCACGGCAACGGCGCAGACGATCAAGTCGCACCACAACGTCGGCGGCCTGCCGGAGGACATCAAGTTCAAGCTGGTCGAGCCGCTCAAGGCACTGTTCAAGGACGAGGTCCGCAAGGTCGGCGAAGAATGCGGCCTGCCGGAAGCCATCGTATGGCGGCAGCCGTTCCCGGGTCCCGGGCTCGCCATTCGCGTGCTGGGCGAAGTGACCGACGAGAAGCTGACGATCGTCCGCGAATCCGACCAGATTCTGCGCGACGAGATCGCGGCGGCCGGACTCGATCGCGAGATCTGGCAGTACTTCACGGCTCTGCCGAACATGAAGAGCGTAGGCGTCATGGGCGATGCCCGGACGTACAGCTACACCGTCGGCATCCGCGCCGTTACGTCCATCGACGGCATGACCGCCGACTGGGCGCGCATCCCGTGGGACGTGCTCGAGAAAATCTCCGTCCGCATCGTCAACGAAGTCGACAACGTCAACCGCGTCGTCTACGACATCACGTCGAAGCCGCCGGCGACGATCGAGTGGGAATAGGATTATTACGAATCAGAAGAGTCCCTATGTTTGCGGCGTTCCGCAAACATAGGGAGTTTTTGTGTATAGGCCATTACTTTCAGCCGTACGACCACCGCGTCCGGATCGAATCGCATATTCCAAGCGCTAAAACTTTTATCGGCCTCGCTTGTTTTCCAAATAGAGGCTGCACGCTGAATCGCGGCAGCAGTCGATAAAGGGGGAACAATTGTGACAAGCATGAGCAGATCAAGCATGGCGGCAGCAATATTAGCGATAATAATGCTGCTCACCGCTTGTACAGGCAATTCCGGCGGGAATAAGGCTGGTACGGATGCGATAACGATCGAGCCGATGGGCAAAGAGGATGAGGCAACCTTAAGGGTCATGTTCTGGGATGAGCAATCCTTCATGTCCCAATACGGCAATTTGTTCTTATCGAAGTTCCCGAATGTTGACTTTCAAGTCGCTAGAACGGATTCGCTCTATGCGTACGAAGGCGGCGGGCAACCTGTAAAATTGACGGAATACCTCAAGGAGCAGCAGCCCGATGTGCTGATGCTGGATCCGGACCAATACGCCGAGTTGTTCGAGGCGGGCGAGCTGGTCGAGCTAGAGACGATGGTCAGTAAGGACGGCTACGACATCGAGGGCATGCACCCGGCCGTCATCGAGCTGATCAAGGAGATTAGCGGCGGGCGGCTCTATGGGCTGTCGCCGACGTTTAACAGTCTGGCGTTGTTTTACAACATCGATCTGTTCCAGCGATACGGCATTGACCCGCCTACCGATCGCATGAGCTGGGCCGATGTCCTCCAGTTAGCTGGGAGATTCCCGACGACCGGCAATGCAGAGGAACGCGTCTATGGACTATCGGGGGACACGCCGGAGAAGTTCAACCTCATCTGGCAGATCGGCACGGGTCTGGGTCTGAACTTCGCTGACCCGAGCGCCAAAAAAATTACGCTCAATACGCCGGGATGGCGGGGCGTGTTCGAGACGGTGCTAGGCGGCATTCAAGCGGGATCGCTCTATATGCCGGCAGGCTATCGAGGGGACATGTCCTATGCCGAATACCTGCAAGGCGATCTGTTCGTGAGCGGACGCTCGGCAATGACGCTGAACAGTCCGTGGCTGATCCAGAAGTTGGAGGAGGCCGAGCACGAATTGAAGGATAGCAAGCCGGTGAATTGGGCTGTGGTCACGGTCCCCGTCGACCCGTCGAATCCGGATGTGAGCGGTTCGTTCTCGCTCGGCACCATCTTCGCGATTCGAGCGGATTCGCCTAATAAGAGCGCGGCATGGGAGTTCATCAAGTACCTGAACGGCGACGAGTATGCCAAGATTCAATCCCGGACGGTGTCGAGCGATTTTCTGACGCGCACGGCGCATATCAAGGAGCATGACGGCAAGAGCCTGGAGCCTTTCTATGCGCTGAAGCCGCGGCCTCCGGTCGCGAATCCGATCTTGGCTATGCCGGCCAACTTCATCGGCCAGTTCGGTGCGCTGCTCGAAGAGGAGATTCAAGCTGTGCTCGACAACAAGAAGACGCTCGATGAGGCGCTTGCCGCGATGGAGACACGCAGTCAGACTGCGCTTGACGAAGCGTACGTGGAGGAGACGCAGCAGCGTCAAGAGACGGAAACAGATGATGAGACGGAGGCAGAGGCAGGTACCGGTGACGGAGC
>JAEZCJ010000170.1 GCA_023433615.1 Bacillota bacterium
TCTACACTCGACTAGTCGTCGGCAGCGTCAGAAGTGTATAAGAGCCCGGGGTCAGCGAGCCCCTTGGCGCTTCTCGATCCATTGCCGAGGATTAGTACAGGATACCGCGAGCGACGATGACCAGCAATATGAAGAGTACCAAGATTACACCTGTCGACGTAAATCCACCATGAACACCGGACATGTAGATTCCTCCTGAACATGTATTTCCGGCTACGGGCTGTTAGCTCTAAGGGTTCTGTCCCGCCATCCGGTATATAGTATATTATGTCTGCAGGTCGAATGCGATTGGATGAATGCCCGGCTGGAGACGTTTTGGGCTGACTGCGGCGTTACGGCCGCCTCAGGCCTCTTGGCAGATGGTTCTTCGCCTGCCCGCCGCTTGCCTTGCTCCAGCCGAGCGGATAACCGTCGACAGCGATAAGCCCCCATCCACTGGAGCCCGCTTGCGCCGGCAGCGTCTCACCGCGAAGATAAGCGGCGATCTCGGGTGAGTCGGCAGCGTAGGACTGCACCCAGGAAGCGCTAGACGACGGCAAGTGAAGTGCCAGGGCATGCGCGGGCTCGATGCGGCCTTTGCGAATATCGCCGAGTTGCAGGCCGGGGCGAACGACGCGCAGCCCGTTCAGCGAGCCGGACGTTATGCGACCTGCGGAGTCATGCGGCAGCCAGAACAGACGGTCGCCGAACCGGACCGGTTCACCGTTGCCGAGCGCGGGCATGCCGGGCAGCGCGTCGTCCGCGAAGCTGCGGAACAGCTTCATGTCGCCGGCCAGCGCTGCCGCCTCGACCCGGCTTGTCTTGCGATTGGCGGCTTGCGGCGCGCGATTGCCTTCTGTCGGCGAGGCTTCGGCGCTCTTGCGAAGCAGCGCGACATAGTGGCCTTCTCCGCGGTCAAGATGCGGCCAGATCCGCTCGCTCTTCACGAGCGTGAAGCCGGGATGCCGCGAGAGGAAAGCCTCGATGGTCTGCTCATTCTCGGATCGATTGAACGTGCAGGTTGAATAGGCAAGACGGCCTCCCGGCTTCAGCATGAGGGCGGCATGATCGAGAATGTCGGCCTGCCGAGCCGCGCACATGTCGACATGCTTAGGCGACCATTCCTGGATCGCGTCCGGATCTTTGCGGAACATGCCTTCACCGGAACAAGGGGCATCGAGCATGATGCAGTCGAAGAAGACGGGAAACCGACCGGACAGCTCGTCCGGCGAGGCCTGCGTCACGATCGCGGTGGCAATGCCCATGCGCTCCACGTTCTCGCTCAGGATTCTGGCGCGGGCCGGATGGATCTCGTTCGCGACGAGCAATCCGGTCCCCTGCATCATGCCGGCAAGCTGAGTCGTCTTGCCGCCGGGGGCCGCCGCGAGGTCGAGTACCGTCTCGCCCGGCCGCGGCGCCAGCAGCTCCGCCGAGGACATCGCGGAGGGCTCCTGAAGGTAGTACATTCCTGCTGCGTGGTAGACGTGCTTGCCCGGCCTCGTGTTCCGGTCGTAATAGTATCCTGTCGAGCACCAGGGGATCGGCATGAGGCCGAACTGCTGCGCGAGCTGGTCGAATAACGGAGATGAAGCAGCCGAGAGCTTCAGCGAATTCAGCCGCAGACCATACGTCCGCGGTTCGCGATAGCTCCGGAAGAACGCTTCCGCCTCCATTGAGCCTAACAGATTGCGCATCTGCTCGATATAGGATGGCGGCAGCGGGATGGCAGGGGCAGGGGGATAGGTTTCGGATTCTGATTCTGATTCGGGTACAGTCATCGCATGTGCTCCTTGTCGCTCTTGGCGGGATTGGCAGTTGCAGCTGCAATTAATTCGAGTTCCATTATAGCAAAGGCGAATGACGGTTATCGAGCAGAAATGTAGGCGTTCATCGTTCGCGTGGGGGATTTGATTGCCGTGACGCAGCACGATCCGAGGCGTGCGACTCGGAAGGCCGCAATATGATTCCGGCGAGCCGCTCATGGCGGGCATGAATCGCAATTGCTCCTTCGCGAGATGGAATAACGTAAAATAATGCATCTATTCTCCCCGAAAAGCCCCGTTCGTAAGTGGATAGATGCAAATTCTACCATTATTCTCAGCTCAATTTAGTAAAGGGGGAAAATGTCTGAATTAAGTTGCAGTATTCTGCATTATTTCAGTCAGCGATCGATGATCATTTGAACGAGATGTACTTTATTGCACTGTTGTTAAATACAATAGCCCGGCACGCCGCATGAGGGGCGATGCCGGGCTGTTGTGGTACAGCCGCAATCCGAACAGTCGCATCGCGAACTCGTGCATCGATCGTGCACGGTGCGCTGTTCTTCGTTCGGAGTGCTGTGGAGCGATATTATACCTTAATAGAGCGAGATCGTGAGCGTATCTTTCTCGTTGATTGCGTGCAGCGTCGCTTCGCTGCCCGAGATTTCCACGCTGATCAGCGATCGAATGCAATTCTTCAGTGCAGTCTTGCCGGTCTCGAGTTTATGCTGGAGCACCTCGCCAAGCTTCTCCAGTGCTTTCTTATTGTTCGATTCATTCAAATAAACGGGAATGTGTCTATTATGAAGGGCTATCATTGTACGCATCTGTAACACCTCTCCTTACAATTGACTATGTACGTATTATAACGAATAAATCTTAAATGTGTCTTAAAATTTTCAGAGAAATCGAAGAAAAGCGTAAATTTTCTAAAAACGTTCATAATTTGCCCTGCGATGACCGATTGGTCTTATTCGATCCGCGGTGCAGGGCTTATCAATTGTATCCATTGCCAATGGCAGGCTTGGAGAAGACAATAGTAGAATACCCGGAGAGAAACGAGGATTTATAGATGAGAGAACGATTATGGAGTCGGCCTTTCGTGCAGTTGACGGCGGCCATGCTGGTACTGTTCACCGGGTTTTATACGCTGCTGCCGACACTGCCGCTGTACGTCAAAGAGATCGGCGGCAATGAGACGGATGTCGGGTTGGTTATGGGGGCGTTTACGCTGTCAGCGGTCGTCTGCAGGCCGCTTGTCGGCGGGCTAATGGATCGATACGGGCGGAGAGCTTTTATACTATGGGGGCTTGCTGCGTTCGCCGTTACGCTCTATAGCTACGAATGGGCAGGCGCCATTGCGGCGCTGTTCATGCTGCGCGTGCTGCACGGCATGAGCTGGGCAAGCTCGACCACGGCGATCAGCACGGCCGTAACGGATATTATTCCGGCTGCCAGACGCGGAGAGGGGATGGGTTGGTTCGGGCTGTCGACGACGCTGGCGATGGCCATCGGCCCGCTGATCGGGCTATGGGTGATGGAACGCTGGTCGTTCGGCGCATTATTCGTGTTCGGCTCCGTGCTTGCTGCGGTTGCCTTCGTGCTGGCAGTGACCACTCGCATGAAGGTCCGCCCTGCAGCCACCGGGCAGCGAGTAGGATTCTATGAACCGTCTGTGCTTCCCGTGACGGCGGCGATTTTCTTCTTATCTGTCGCCTACAGCGGAATTACGACCTTCTTGCCGCTCTTCGCCGGGCAGATTGGGGTGAATGCCGGAACGTTCTTCCTCGTGTACGCCATTACGCTGACAGCGATCCGTCCTGTGACGGGCAGGCTGTCCGACAAACGCGGCGAAGGCAGCGTGATCATGCCCGGCATCATCATTACGATCGGTTCGCTAATCCTGCTTAGCCAGGCAGAAGGGAATGCCATCGTCATGACCGCCGCCATCCTGTTCGGAATCGGCTTCGGTTCTACGACGCCTGCGCTCCAAGCCGCTACGCTGCGGCTGGCGCCGCCGGAGCGAAGAGGAGTCGCGAATGCCGCATTCATGACGGCGTTCGACTTGGGTCTTGGTATCGGCGCGATTCTACTCGGCTGGATGTCGCAGCATACAGGCTATGCAGCCGTCTTCACGGCAGGCGCTTCAGCTGCCGCGGTATCGTTCGTGATCTTCGCGTCGGTCGTGCGGAGGGCGTTGAAGAGGCGCGCACGAGCAGACAGCTAAACGGCTAAGACGGACTTCTGCCGGCCAATTGGCGATAACGCGCAGGCGTGTTGCCGGTTAGCTTCTTGAACAGCGTGACGAAATACGGCGTGCTGTGCAGGCCGACCAGCACGCCGATGACGGCAATGGGATGCGCCGTCTCTAATAGCTGCGACTTCGCCTTGTCGATACGAAGGCGCTGGAGGTAGAGGGCTGGCGTTAGGCCCGTGATCCGCTTGAACGTCCGATGCAAGTGGTAAGGGCTTCCATGGCTGATCTCGGCCAACGTCTCGAGTGTCAATTCTTCATGGTAATGCTCTTCGATATACGCGGTGAGCCAGCCGATCCATTCTTCGTCGGGAAGACGTTGGCCGGTCGGCTTGCAGCGTTTGCACGGGCGGTAGCGGGCTGCTAGCGCTTGTTCGGCATGCTCGAACAGCCGACAATTATCTCGCTTCGGCGGCTTCGACCTGCAGGATGGCCTGCAGAAGATTCCGGTCGTCCGTACCGCGTAGAAGAATCTTCCGTCATATGCAGCATTATTGCCTACGATTGCCTGCCAGATCTCGTCTGTCAGTTGTCCCGAATACGTCATCATGATCACCTCTGTCTCTCCATTATAACCCGGGCGTCTCGCGATTGTCCGCAATTCGGAATGAAGCAGCAAGATCGCGTAAGTCGCATTCGCATGATTGCACGCCTGCCCATCCTCGCGCATAGGATGAAGCACCAGTTAGGCGCGATAAGGAGCGAGGCTCATGATCGATGTGCAATTAACCGCTTTGCATTGGGTATACCTGGCGTTCATCGTGTTCATAATCGGGCTGCTCGTCAGGCGCCGCGACACGACGATGATCTGCGTCGCAGGCATCTTCCTGTTAGGCCTCTTGGCGACCGAGACGCTGTCGGGATCGGTCAGCGGAGTATTCAATTCCTTCATCTATGCGACCAAAGAGCTGATGGGGACGATCATGATCATCTCGATCATTGTCGCGATGAGCCAAGTGTTGATCCGCACCGGCATTAACGAGACCATGGTGGCACCGATTACCCGATTCATCAGGACTCCGACTATGGCGTACTGGGGTATTGGACTTATTATGATGGTAACGTCATTCTTCTTCTGGCCTTCGCCGGGCGTAGCGCTGATCGGTGCCGTACTCCTGCCTGTGGCTATTCGCGTAGGACTGCCGCCGCTCGGAGCAGCCGTGGCGATGAATCTGTTCGGCCACGGGATTGCGCTCTCAGGCGATTACATCATTCAAGGCGCGCCTAAGTTAACGGCGGACGCTGCAGGTCTTCCCGTGACCAACGTCATGTCGGCCAGTGTCCCGCTAGTCATCATCATGGGCGCTGTCACGACGGCTGTCGCGTTCTGGATGATGCGGCGAGACCAACGGAACGGTACTTGGCGCGAGGGACTGGTCGCAGGCGGCACGTCAGGGAGCGGCTGGGGGCTGACCGGGGAATCGAACAATGCCGGGCATACCGCCATTACGCCGCGATATCGGAGACTGCTGGCTATCGTCATCCCAATCCTGTTCGCGATCGACGTGGCCGCAATGTTCGTGCTAGATCTGCAGGGCGGCGATGCGACCGCATTGGTAGGCGGCACCGCTGTACTCATCTTGATCGTGGTGACGCTGCTGGCCCATCGCAGCCAAGGGCTTGAGAAGGTTACCTCATACCTCATCGACGGCTTCGTTTTCGGGTTCAAAGTATTCGGCCCCGTCATTCCGATTGCCGCATTCTTCTATCTCGGCGATGCGGCATTCGCGGACTTGTTCGGCAATCGGCTGCCGGAAGCCTCGCACGGCATCGTGAACGACTTGGGCTTGGCGCTGGCTGACGAGGTACCGCTGAACGGCGCAATCGGCGCCGTCACGTTAACCGTGACAGGCGCGATTACAGGGCTGGACGGCTCCGGGTTCTCGGGCATCTCGCTTGCGGGCTCGATCGCGCAGCTGTTCGGTACGGCGATCGGCTCGGGTACCGCAGTGCTGACGGCGCTCGGCCAAGTAGCGGCCATCTGGGTCGGCGGCGGCACGCTGATTCCGTGGGCGCTCATTCCGGCAGCGGCGATATGCGGCGTCAGCCCGTTCGAGCTGGCCAGGCGGAACGTGAAGCCGGTGCTGATCGGCCTGACGGTGACGACGGTAGTCGCGATGTTCCTGGTATGAATCGAAGAGCCGGCTGTCCACAAGGG
>JAEZCJ010000183.1 GCA_023433615.1 Bacillota bacterium
CACTACCTCAAGTTCGCGGTGTTCGAGGTGCGGAGCAAGGCATAGTTGCAGTCGGAATGATAAGCCGGAGGACCCTGCGGAGTCCCCGGCTTATTATTATGCTCGAATATCTTCCAATTCCGCGTCATACTAACGGCTTCGCCACTGCAAAACCGCAGCTCCATGCGAACGCATGTAGCTGCGGACGTTCCTCGGATCGTCGGTCATGAAGCCGTCGACCCCGGCGGCCGCGAGTGCGGCTATGTTCCATCGACTATGGACGGTCCAGCCCATGACGTCCATGCCGTAGGAGCGAATGCGATCGACGAGCGGGCGGCTCAAACCTGTAAGCTTCGTGTGGATGGCGTCGGCATACTCGCGGTATTCGAGGAGATCCTTCGTCGTCAGACTGCGGGCCCGGGATACGAGCACGGCGACAGGAGTATGGGGCAGCAGCGTCTTGATCTCCTTGAGCGATTCCGTGTCGAACGATTGCACGACGATGCCGGGATCTTCCGGCCAATCGAGATGCCGCTTCGATAGCGCGTACGCCAGCTTGCGCTCGATGCCGGGGGAGCTTGAAGGATGCTTCAGCTCGATGATCAGCCCGATCTTGCCGGCGAACGCGTCCAATACCTCATCGAGCGAAGGGACACGCTCACCGCGGTACGACGCTCCGAACCAACTGCCCGCATCAAGCGCTCGGAGCTCCTTGAATGTCAGGCTGCGAACATGCCCTGTGCCGTCGGTCGTTCGATCGACGGTCCGGTCGTGCATCACGACGAGACGGCCGTCCCGGCTCAGCTGCACATCCAGCTCGATATAGTCGGCTTCCAGCTCGACCGCTCTACGGAACGCAGTCATCGTATTCTCTGGCGCGTAGGCGGAAGCGCCACGGTGCGCCACGATGGCGATCGGTCTCCGTGCCTTGCCGGCAAGCTGCTCCGGTACATCGACGCCCTGCGCGTGCAGAGGCAGCGCAACAGCTAGCGATATGCCTTGCATAAGGGCCGCGGCGATGATTACGAGGGGCATTGCTTGCTTCATGACGCGCTTCATGATGGGCGTTGCTCCTTTCGCAGGTCGTTCCGTCTCGTTCTTCTAGCATTTTCCGGAATGCGGCAGCCCATGCGCGCGGCCAGCCAGATTTTACACGGACATCTGCCGAACAAACGTTTGCAATCGTTCATGAATTCTACCGCGCGGTGTGATAGAATAGGGGGATAATGAGAGCGAGAGGGTGTACCGGATGGGGCTTCGATTTATGCTTGGGCGCTCGGGCTCGGGCAAGACGAGGGCTTGCCTCGATGAGATTCGTGCGGAGCTGGCCGGGCGGCCGGACGGGGCTCCGCTGATTATGCTGGTTCCGGAGCAGGCGACGTTCCAAGCGGAATACGCGCTGGCGCGGACGCCCGGACTCGCCGGGACGATTCGAGCCCAGGCGCTGAGTTTCCGGCGGCTGGCATTTCGCGTCATGCAGGAGACGGGCGGAACGGCGCTCGTCCCGATTAACGATCAAGGCAAGAGCATGCTGCTCTATCGAATCGTCCGGCGATACGGCGCTCAGCTCCGTCTGTTCCAGGGCGGCGGCGAGCAGCACGGGTTCATCGAGCGGCTTCAGGAGCTGCTGACGGAGCTGAAGCGGTACGGCATCGCGCCTGCCGAATTGGAGGAGCTGCGCCGATCGTCCGTGCTGGGGGCAGGCTATCCGCTGCTCGAGCGCAAGCTGCATGACGTCGGGTTAGTCTACCGGGAGCTGGAGGATGCGCTCGCCGGCCTCTACATGGATGCCGAGGATAGTCTGGATTGGCTGGCGAAGGGCTTTGCGGACAGCCCTTCGCTGCAAGGGGCAGAGCTGTGGGTCGACGGCTTCAACGGCTTCACGCCGAAGGAATTCGCCGCGCTCGAGGCGCTGATGCGGTCGGCGGCCCGCGTAACGGTGACGCTGTGCCTGGACAAGCCTTACGGTCCCGGCGAACGGCCGCATGAGCTGGACCTGTTCCATCCGACGGCAGAGACGTTCATCACGCTGCGGGAGCTGGCCGAAGGAGCCGGCGTACCGCTTGAGCCGATCGTTCAGCTGCATGACGGGCCGCTCCCGCGTTTCGCGGACAGTCCGATGCTGACGCATCTGGAACGGCATTACGGCAGCCGGACGCCGATGCTCGTGCCGGACAAGTCTGCCTACGAGCTGGAGGATGACCGCTGCGGCATCTCGCTCACTTCGGCCGTCCATCGGCGCGCGGAGGTCGAAGCCGCGGCGCGCGACATGGTCCGACGGATGCAGCAGGGCGGCTTGCGCTGGCGCGACATGGCGGTCATGGTGCGCAATTCGGCGGACTATACCGATTATATCGAGACGGTGTTCGCCGATTACGATATTCCCTATTTCCTCGATCAGAAAAAGAGCGTCGTCCATCACCCGTTGGTCGAGTTGATCCGATCGGCGCTGGAGACGGTCACGAAGGGCTGGCGCTACGAGGCCGTGTTCCGCTGCGTGAAGACCGAGATGCTGACGGACGGGGATTCCGATGTCACGCGGGAAGAGCTTGACCGCTTCGAGAATTACGTGCTTGCTGCCGGCATTGACGGCTGGCGCTGGCTCGATCAGCGAAGCTGGGAGCCGCTCGTGCGCGATGCGCTGGAGGACGAGCCGGGCGATGCCAGACAGATCGAGCCGGAACGGTTCCCGCGCATTCTTGCCTGCCGCGATGCGGTCGTGAATCCGCTGCGCCAGCTCGGCGACAGCTTGAAGAAGGCGAAGAACGTGCAGGAGATGTGCGAGTCGCTCTACCGGATGCTCGACCGCGTCGATGCGGCCGACAGGCTCGAAGGGTGGAGCCGAGAGGCGGCCGAGAAGGGCGACATGCGAAAGGCGCGCGAGCATCGTCAGCTATGGGACGGCGTCATGGGGCTGCTCGATCAATTGGTCGAGATGACGGGCGCCGAAGCGCTTCCCCCTGAGCTGTTCGCGGGCATGATCGAAGCAGGGCTCGACAGCTTGAAGCTGGGTGCCGTTCCGCCTGCCATCGATCAGGTACTGATCGGAAGCATGGATCGGACGCGATCGGGCCATGTGAAGGTCTGCTACGTGCTGGGCGCGAATGACGGCATCATGCCGATGCGCATCCAGGAGGACGGCGTGCTGACCGAGCAGGAGCGGGAACGGCTGGAGCAGAGCGGGCTCGTCATCGCGCCAGGCGTGCGCCGGAAGCTGCTAGACGAGCGCTTCATGATCTATAACGCATTGACGACGGCTGGCGACCATCTGTGGATCAGCTATGCGTTGTCGGATGAGGAAGGGAAAAGCTTGCATCCGTCCGAGGTCATCCGGCAGATCAAGCAGCTGTTTCCGGGCATCCCGGAGCGCGTAGAGGCCGGCGAGCCAAGCCCGGAGCTTCCTGCCGAGGAGCAGCTTAGGTACATCCGGCATCCCGAACGCGCCCTGTCCTACCTGACGCTGCAGCTGCGCGAGTGGCACCAGGGCACGGCGATCGATCCGATCTGGTGGGACGTGTATAACTGGTATGCGACGGAGGCGGCATGGAGGCGCCGGCTGGCAGTGGCGGCCGCTTCGCTTACATACCGCAACGAAGAGACGATCCTGACACGCGAGACGGCGAAGCTGCTGTTCGGCGACCACTTGAAGGCGAGCGTCTCGCGGATGGAGCGGTTCGTCTCGTGCCCGTTCCAGCATTTTGCCGCTTACGGGCTGCGCCTCGAGGAACGGCAGCTGTTCCGGCTGGATGCGCCGGATGTCGGGCAGCTGTTCCATGCCGCGTTGTCGCGGCTGGCGTTGGAGCTGGGGGACCGGTTCGGCGCGCTTACGCCAGATGCGCTGCGGCAAGCCGCCGCCGGCGTGGTGGATGAGCTCGTGCCGAGGCTGCAGTCGCGCATCCTGCTCAGCAGCAACCGGTATCAGTTCATCGCGCGCAAGCTGAAGCAGATCGTCGCGCAGACGGCGCTGGCGCTTGCGGAGCATGCAAGACGCGCGCATTTTCAACCCGTAGGCCTCGAGATCGGCTTCGGTCCGGACGGCGTGCTGCCTTCGCTTGCGCTGCCGATGGGCGGGGGCCGTTCGATGGAGCTTGTCGGGCGAATCGACCGCGTCGACGCGGCGCAGACCGAAGAAGGCCTGCTGCTGCGCATCTTGGATTACAAGTCATCGGCGACGGCGCTGAAGCTTGAAGACGTCGTGCACGGACTGACGCTGCAGATGCTGACCTATCTGGACGTGCTGCTGACCCATGCGCAAGGCTGGCTCGGCCAGCCGGCCGTGCCGGCGGGCGTGCTCTATTTTCACGTGCACAATCCGCTCTTGTCGGCCCCGAACGGCTTGTCGCCGGACGAGGCAAGACGGGCGATGCTGAAGCGATTCAAGACCAAAGGGCTGCTGCTTGCAGAGGAGCCGGCGGTTCGGATGATGGACGGACAGCTCGAGACCGGCTATTCCGAGATTCTGCCCGTTGCCTTGAAGAAGGACGGCGGCTTCTACGGCACGTCATCGGTCGTATCGCGCGAGGAATGGGACGTGCTGCGCAGCGCCGTGAGGCGCACCGTGACGCGGATCGGCGGACGCATATTGGACGGCGAGGTCGCGATCGCGCCGTATCGGAAGGGCAATCAATCGCCATGCGCCTTCTGCTCCTACAAGCCCGTCTGCCAATTCGATGTCCAGGTGGAGGGCAGCGGCTACGTGAAGCTCGCGAAGCCGCCGAAGGAACGGATCTGGGATATGCTGCGCGGCGGCGAAGAGCTGGCGGCCGGTTCGGATGATCGAGTGCCGGATTCCGGCGGGAAGAAGGAGGAAGCGGAATGACCAAGAAGCGAATAGACGCGGCTATTCCGAAGCCTGCCGGCAGCACGTGGACGGATGATCAGTGGAAGGCGGTCGTCACGTCGGGGACGAACGTGCTCGTCGCGGCAGCCGCGGGCTCCGGCAAGACGGCGGTGCTCGTCGAGCGCATCATTCGGAAAATATCGAACGATACGGACGTCGATCGGC
>JAEZCJ010000053.1 GCA_023433615.1 Bacillota bacterium
GTAGTCGCCGGCGAGCGGTCCTTCTCCCTCGTCGGGCCCCACAACGGTCGCCGTTCCGACAATGACGGGTCGGCTCTCGAACCACCACGTTTGTTTGCCGCGCAGCATATTACTGTCCTCCCAGGCCGAAAATGACGTGCACCAGGCCAACGAAAAATGCCGCAACAGCCCCATACACGATGACGGAACCGGCTAGCTTAAACATATTGCCGCCTACGCCAAGCACGAGCCCCTCGCTCCGATGCTCCAGCGCGGCCGAACACATCGAGTTCGCGAACCCCGTAACCGGTACGGCCGTCCCTGCTCCGGCCCACTGCGCGATCTTATCGTAGACCCCCAGGCTGGGCAGGATGACCGAGATGAAAATCAGCGTCGCCACCGTGGGGTTGCTGGCTTGCGTGCTGGATAGCTTCAGCCAGCTCATGTAACCATTCTGTATGGCTTGGCCAAGCACGCAGATCAGGCCGCCGACGACGAATGCGCGGAGGCAATTGCCGGCGACGGATCTCGACGGCTCCCTTTTTTTGGCGAATGCCTTGTATTCCTTGGACGACATTGTCATGTCTTTGAATTTGCCGCTGCCGGTGTTCGTAGTCGCCACTTGCTGATCCTCCCTTATATTCGTCAACCATCCACCGTAGGATTTGTCGAACGAGGAGAGTTTATCCGAAGGGCAGCTCGAGATCATGACTGATTTTCCGCACAGCGATGGGATTGCTTTCCTCCCTCCGCACCCTTCTGGGCACTATCCGGTTCAATCAGGCGATGGCCCGCATTCCTGATTCCATTCCCTTCTAGGCAATATCCCGTCCAATCAGGTGCTGGGCTCGCTTTCCTCCCTCCAGCCCCCTTCTAAGCACTATCCCTTCCCAGCAGGGGCTGCTTCTCTCGACACGCATTCTCCCCCCATCCTATTACTTCGCGAGGAATCAGAACCGCTACGGCCTGGCTTCCTAATTCAATTGATCGGCCGTCCTCGCTGCAATTGCCATCGCCCATTATTCATTTCCTTGCAATTTCTGAGCCGATGGTATAATGGCCAGAAGTCATCAGAGTCGGTGTATGCGCCTGCTTGATCCTTTGTCCACTCGTAGCCCATTCCTGATTCGACGGGATAGTGGTCATAAGGGAGCGAAGAGCATCCCCCCTTTCAATGTGCAAGCACGAAAAAAGGCCGCACATGGCAGCCTTTTCTCCCATCCTATGTTGTAGCAGAGCAATCGCTTAGCCGACTGCCGCGAGAAGCAGCAGCATGACCAATAATACAAATAACACCAATACGACCAGGATTACATTCGAACGCATGGCACGACTCCTTCCAGGCAGATACGTTCTATCCTATCGTATGCCCTTCTGCCCGGAATGTTCGATTCCCTATGCGATAATCGCCTTAATGTACAGATTGTTCTCTTGGCTCAGATCGAGGAACGACTGTTTCACCTGGACGAGAGGACGGAAAATGTCATGCGGATTCACGTGGACTACCTCTCCCATACGGCCGTCGTTCAACAACGCCTGCTTGCCGAGCATATTGCGGCCTACGTGCCTTAACAGGACATCGACGATGACCGGGTCCAATCCGTGGAACGTGCACTTGCGCATTTGCTCCAGTACATTCTGCAACGGCAATGCCTGCTGGTAAGGGCGATCCGAGGTCATGGCGTGGAAGACGTCCGCGACGGCAACGATCTTGCTAAGCGGATCCGTCTGCATGCCGGTCAGCTTCAGCGGATACCCGCTGCCATCCGCACGTTCGTGGTGCTGAAGCGCGACTAGCGCGATCCGGCGATTAAGGCCGGCTGTCTCCTTCAGCATCTCGTAACCGTACACGGTGTGCCGTTTCATCTCCGCATATTCGATGTCCGTCAGCTTGCCGGGCTTCTGCAAGAGCTCTTGCGAAACCTTCATCTTGCCGACGTCATGCAATGTAGCGGCGGTGGCGACCAGCGACTGCTCGGATGCGTCCAGCCCCATCCATTTGCCGATTAATGAGGCGAGCACGCCGACGCCGACGCTATGCTTGTATGTATAAGCATCCTTCGATCGCACGGCCTCGATGATCTGGAACAGATCGTCATGTTCTGCCGCTTGGTGGATGAACGGGATCAGATTGCTCCGAATTTCGAGCATCGGAATCTGCCGATTCGTACGGATGCGGTAGAACAGGTCTTCCGCATATCGGGTCGCCTCTTGGAGCAAGGCGGCCGCGGCCGATTTGTTCTCGTCTGGCATGACCGGAATACTCGTGACATTGTGCATTCGAAGAAGTTGCAGATGAAACCTTGTCAATACCGTGCGCGCCGCGACGAGCAGGACGCCGGTCTCGCTGAAGATGTCGTACTTCGCCTGTTTGCCTGCCAGCTTATCCATACCCGGCTGCGGCTTAGGCTGAATGCGCGGCTGTTCTTCCTTAAGGATCTGGGCGCGCCGTGCCTCCTTGTCCAAAAATAGTTCGAAGCGATTGTACTCGATACCTAACTGGTTGATGATCTGCTTGGCTTCCAACACGATTTGCAACGGTGAATCCCCCATTCGACGAATTAACTTGCCCATTTACAATTTCTCTCAATCCACACTTACATTGTAAAGTTACAGTTCGTGGCACGTAAATAGGAAGTATTGTCGGTTTCATGGGAACTATTGTCGCAAGGTGTCGGATTCCGGATTCAGGATGGTTTAATCGTCCTAATCACGAATAATTAGTCGAACAACTCACTAATTATTCGTGAAACGTCATCTTAGTTCGATAAGCTCGTCCAGTGTGAGCACATATTCATGATTCAGAACTTTCTCGATATGGGCCTTGCCGTTCTGTATGCCGTCGTCGATAAATTCGCCGGTCCACGTACAGAACCAGCTCCAGTATGCCCCGTACTTCTGCAGCAGGTCAGGATCCGGAATCGGGCCGTTCTCCGTCAGCGCGACTAATTTCTTATGCTGCACCAGCTCGACGAGATTCTCGTATCGGTTATGGACGGGATTGTAATCGCCGGGCAGCGGGTAAGAGTCGACGCTCACGATATCCACAACGTCGTTCCCCGGGTACCACTCCGGCGCCTCGGAGTTCCATACCCAGATCAGATTGTTCAGGCCGTGATGATTCGTCAAGCGATCATAGAGCATGCGCCACAGCAGCTTGGCAGGTTCAGGTCCTTTGGCCCCCCACCAGAACCATTTCCCCTCCGCTTCATGCAGCGGCCTCCACAGCACGGGGATGCCCGCATCCTGCAGCCGCTTCAGTTGTACGGCGATCGCGTCGATGTCCCGCAGCATGAGCCGATATGCTTCCGATTCAGGCTCGGCCAGCGTACGCTCGATATCGAAGGTCGTCGCTTCCGTATAGAAGCCTTTCCACCATGGCTGCTCCGTTGAGTTAATCAGATCCGTCGGCGCATTCCAATGCCATACGAAGGTTGCGATACCGCCGCGTTCATGCCAATCTAGCGCGTCCTCGATCTCGTTCGACTTAGAGCCGTTCTCCACCCGCGTAGGCGAATATTCGATCAAGTCGAAGCCGACGACAGCAGGAAATTTGCCATAATTATGGTTCAATAGCAGCGCGTCCTTATAGGTCTGTTGGCCGGACAATATTTTGTTGCCGTACTGCTCGACTAGGAATCGATGCAAGTCGCGAGCTTCTTCGGTAGCATTCGGGTTGACCAATGCCTCTTCCACTGCTTGCGGTTCTGCGGCAACGGTACGCTGAAGCTTGACATAGTCGATGTCATACCAGCCCCAGTGCGAGGTGAACGACAGCTTGTTATCGCCCTGCCGCAACAATATCTTGCCGGCCTTCACCTCCGCGAAGGCCGTCGTTTGCTGCAGCTTCACATCCCCGAACGGCTCATCGTTCAGCGACAGCTGCGTAAATTTCTCGCCATTGGGCCCGTTATAGCCTACCCACAGCTGATAGAGTCCTTCTTCCGGAGCGTTAACGGTAATCGAGACATGATCGGCGGGCTGATCGAATCCCGTGACATATCCCTCACCGGAGAAGCCTTCGGTCGCCGCGCTCGTCTCTACCCCGCTCAGCACGCCCGCTTCGGCTTCGAATTGGAGGATCGATTCCTCGCGTCCAGTATTCTGGCGCATATTGAAAACGATTGCCGCTGCCGCACAAATTGTAAGCGCTGTCAAGATGATTGCTGATCGCTTTCTCGTCATTCGAGATCTATCCCCTTCCCGCATATAATCGTCAGGCTGCCGGATTATTCCGACAGCCTGACATCCTGCATGTAAAAGAATTACCCGTGTATAACGGCCTTGAGACGGAACGGTCTGCTGGCATAGTCGCCATGCAGCGCCGGTACCGGCAATCCCGCATGCATTAGTCTATCTCCGCCTAATGCCGCGCCGTCGCCATCGACGACGTAGTCGTAATCGGGATGCAGCCCTTTCAGTTTCAGGACCGTTGGCGCAGGCGTCGGCTCGGCTAGAACGCGGAAGAAGTAGACCAGCGCCTCGCTGCGATCCTCCGACACGAACATCCATGCCGTCTCGTTCCCTTCGAACGGGCTGAGCAGCCGATACATGTCGCCTTGCTGGACGAGCGCTCGAATGTCTTTGTACAAGGCAACCTGCCGCTTGACCTCGACACGCTCGTCGTCCGTGAACCGAGTCAGGTCCAGCTCGTAGCCGAAATTCCCGGACATCGCGACATCTCCGCGCGTCGCTAGCGGCGTCATGCGCCCGACCTGATGGTTCGGGACCGCCGACACATGCGCGCCGATCGTGCTGACCGGATAGACGAGGCTGGTACCGTATTGGATTTTGAGACGCTCCACGGCATCCGTGTTATCGCTTGTCCAAGTCTGCGGCATGTAGTAGAGCATGCCCGGATCGAACCGGCCGCCTCCGCTGGAACAGCTCTCGAACAGAATGTGCGGGAATTCGGACGTCAATCGCTCCAATAGCTCGTACAGACCCAGCACGTAGCGATGGGCAATCTCCATCTGCCGCTCGCTCGGTGCGGTTGCCGAACCGATCTCGGTTAAATTTCGATTCATGTCCCATTTCACGTAGGAGATCGGCACCGTTCTGAAGATGCTCGCGAGAGCGCCGTAGAGATACTCTCGCACCTCCGTCCGGGACAAATCAAGGACCGATTGCGTGCGTGCCAGCGTCCGCCGACGGCCTTCGACGTGAATGCACCAATCCGGATGCGCCCGGTACAGGTCGCTGTCGGGCGAGACCATCTCGGGCTCGAACCACAGGCCGAATTGCAGGCCTTGACGCTCGATCCGCTCCGCGAGGTCCTTCAACCCTTCCGGAAGTTTATTGCGGTCTTCGAACCAGTCGCCGAGCGAAGTCGTATCGTCGTTGCGCTTGCCGAACCAGCCGTCGTCGAGCACGAACAGCTCGATGCCGAGTTCCGCGCCTGCCTTGGCAATGGACTCGATCTTATCCGCATTGAAATTGAAGTATGTCGCTTCCCAGTTATTCACGAGAATCGGCCGTTCCTTATCGCGGTGAATGCCGCGCACGATCCGCGTCCGGTACAAGCGATGATAGGTGCGCGACATGCCGCCGATGCCCTCGTTCGAGTAGACCAATGCGACTTCAGGCGTCTGGAATGCGTCGCCGGGATGAAGCTGCCACGCAAAATCAAACGGGTTGATCCCCATCACCACGCGTACAACACCGAACGGATCGACCTCCGCATCGGCAAGAAAATTGCCGCTGTATACCAAGCTGAAGCCATACGCCTCGCCGCGATCTTCGTCCGTGCCTTTACCGACAAGCGCGACGAAAGGATTCTGCTGGTGGCCGCTTGCTCCTCTGCGGCTCTCGACGCGCGTGCCGCCGGGACCGATCGGTCTGCGCTGGATGTTGCCTTCCCTCGACCATGCGCCTGCGACATGCAGCAGCTCGTACTCCCCCTTCGGCATATCGACGCTGGCGCTCAATGCCCGGAGCAAACGTAACGGCTTCGCTCCCTCATGCACGAATCGCACCGAGCGCGCGATGACGTTCAAGTGCTCGAATGCGGTATAGCTCAGTATCACTTTCAACCCGCTGTAGCTGTCCTCCAGTGTAATCTCCAACGTCTCCGCTTCGCCATCGGACTCGACATAGACGGCTGGAAGCCCTTCGAGCTTCGGCTTGCCCGCGTAACGGCGATAGGATCGGTAGACCAGCTCCGTAATCCGGCTGCCGTCCTCCAATTGCGCCTGATAAGCAGGCATCCGAAAATCGCCTGAGCCGTATTGCGGATATTCCTGCGGGATCCGGTCCAGATTCGTCGTATTCGGCGTGCTCGGCAGCTGCTCCAGATAGCTGTCATGACGAAGCTTCCGACCCCAATACAGATGGGCCGGATAACCGTCCACGATCTGAAAAATATAGCTTGTCTCCTTGGACTGCAGGTGGAACAGCAGGGATGTCTCACGGATATGGATCGCCACGTTCTCAACTCCTCGTTCATCGTTCGAGCATTCTCGCTTCCATCTTAGCGAAGGAGGATGGCCGGGTAAATGGCGCGAGCCTACCGTAACATGGTATAATGCTAGAATTTAAACGACTGATTCTGACAGAGGAGCATGCGAAATGATCGAATATCTACCGCGTAACTTGCAGCACGCCGATCTTCACGTCACGCAATACGGCATGGAACAATGCACGCCGAGCCATTATCATGGGCCTGCGGTAAGAGACCACTATCTCATCCATTACATCCAGCAGGGACATGGCAGCTTCGAGGTTGGCGGGCAGACCTATGTCCTTGGTCCGGGCGAAGGGTTCTTGATCTGCCCGGGTATCGTTACTTATTACGAAGCCGACGCCGATCGGCCGTGGACGTACGGTTGGGTCGGATTCAACGGATTGTTGGCCGAATCCATGCTGAAGCAAGCGGGACTGTCCGCCGATACGCCCGTTCTGCGATACGACAAGGATGACCAGCTGAACCGCTGCCTGGAAGCGATGATCGAATCGAGAGAATATCGCAAGGGCCGCGAGATCCGTCTTACCGGACTGCTGTATGTGCTGTTATCCCTCCTCGTGGAGAACAATCCCGCTGAAGCCGAACGCCCCGGCAATCGCGTCGAAGCCTATGTCGGTCAAGTCGTCGACTTCATCGAGATGAACTATGCGAGCAGAATATCGATCGCGGATATCGCCGAATTCATCGGGCTCGATCGCAGCTATCTCTCTTCCTTGTTCAAGAAGCGCATGAACGCCAGCATACAGGAGTATCTTATTCGTTACCGAATGAACAAAGCGGTAGAGCTAATGGCCGATGATCGGTTAACGATCGGCGACATCGCGAGATCCGTCGGCTACGAGGATCCCTTGCTATTCTCGAAGATCTTCAAGAAGCTGAAGGGGGAATCTCCGCGGCCATACCGCCAAATCCACGTACATGACGGACGCTAGATCGCCAGCAAAGTCAAGTGCCGCAATACGTGCGATATGCAGGATTCGTCCGCTCCGGCAGCTTGGCATACTCGACCTGTTCGGCCGAATAGGCATAGGGGCACTCCAGCACGGCTAGCAGCCGATCCATAACGCTGAGATCGCCGTCGACGGCAGCGCTGAGCGCTTCCTCCACCCTATGATTGCGCGGAATGACAGCGGGATTGCTGCCCTGCATCAAGCTGCGAACGGAGACTTGCGGCTCCGGCTGCCGTCCCAATCTCGCCTGCCATCGCGCATGCCACGCCTCGAATTCCGCCGTGCCGAACATG
This sequence comes from Bacillota bacterium, assembly GCA_023433615.1. GTDB lineage: Bacteria > Bacillota > Bacilli > Paenibacillales > Paenibacillaceae > Paenibacillus_I. Next base: position 7,686 of record JAEZCJ010000053.1, read on the forward strand.
AACATCCCTTCCGGCTGTCCCAGCGTCAGCGCACGGAACGTATTCGTATAGTCCGCATGATGCTTATTCATCGTCGCAAGAAGCTCCTCGATCAGCGCTTCGTCCTCGGGTTCCTCGTCCGCGATGCCAAGCTTGGCCCTCATGCCGGCGAGCCAATAGCGTTGGTATAGGTTCGGATACGCCGCGATGGCGTCCTCAGCCCGTTCGATCGCCTCTTCCTCGTTCTCATGAAGGAGCGGCAACAGCGCTTCGGCGAATCGCGCCAAATTCCAGCCCGCGATCTTCGGTTGATTGCCGTAAGCGTAACGCCCCTCCCGGTCGATGGAGCTGAACACCGTGGAAGGATCATAAGCGTCCATGAACGCACAGGGGCCGTAGTCGATCGTCTCCCCGCTAAGCGCCATGTTATCGGTATTCATAACGCCGTGAATGAATCCGACCAGCTGCCATTTCGCGATGAGCGAGGCTTGACGATTGATCACTTCGCGCAGCAGGGTCAATCCTGCGCCATCCTCAGTGCCTGCTTGCGGATAATGCCGCCCTAAGGTGTACGCGGCCAGCGTCTCCAGCTCCTGCGGGGTTCCCCGATACGACGCGTACTGAAAAGTGCCAACGCGGATATGGCTGGCTGCGATGCGGGTCAGCACTGCGCCCGGCTCATCCGTATAGCGGAAGACGGGATCGCCTGTCGCCGCGACTGCCAAGCTTCGCGTCGTCGGTATGCCAAGCCCATGCATCGCTTCGCTGATGATATACTCGCGCAGCATCGGGCCTGCCGCTGCCCGGCCGTCGCCGCTGCGGGAATACGGCGTCGGTCCGGAGCCCTTGAGCTGCACGTCGAACCGGCAGCCGTCCGGCGCGATCTGCTCACCGAGCAGAACGGCCCGTCCGTCTCCCAGCATCGCGAAATGCCCGAATTGATGCCCTGCGTAAGCTTGCGCGAGGGGCTCAGCGCCTTCTGGCACAATATTGCCCGCAAAAATACCGGCACCCTCGTTGCTGTTCAAGGCACCCGGTTCCAACCCCAGCGAAGCCGCCAACGATTCATTGAACTTAATCAAGCGCGGCGAGCTCACTGCCGTCGGATTGAGCCTCGTGTACAACAGCTCCGGCAGCCGCGCGTAGCTGTTGTCGAAGTTCCATCTTCCAACGGCGCTCGTCATTCTCTTCGTCAATGCGCATCCCTCTTTCCGCTTCTCTGCTATTCATTAAGATTCCGCATCTCTGCAGCATGTCCTGCTTGTCCGACCAACCATATTCTCGGTTCGTTACGAGAACGGTGAGCGCTCGAACGCTGCAGATAGGTTGCCTCATAGACGGCATGTACATTACAGCGATCGGCTGACACAGCTGATTGCAAGCGGAAGAAGCACCGTCAGCTTGCCCCTGACGGTGCTTCTCCCTTACTTTCAAGCTTCTGTCAACGTAGATGCTATTGCCTCGGAATCCGTACCTCATACTCGCAGCGTTCGTCGCCGCGCACATTGCATTTCACTTCGCGAACCGATGTTTTGCAGTTCAAGATTCGGCTCAACGCCCCTTCCAATATCGCGCCTTCCAGATCGCACACCATCTTTTCGTCCTGAACGGGCAGCCCCTTGCAGAAGCAATCCTCAACGGCAATCCGAATGCAGCTTTCGTCTCGGTGAATGACATGAGGGATTCCGATTCTAAGCGCCTCGAATAATTGCAGCAGCTCGTCCACCGAATTCACCGGCAGATTCTCGCCGATCGTGCGGCCTACCGTCATGGTCGTGCCTCTTCCGCCGAGCGGCAATCCCTGATTCATGCAGATCAGACGAATGGTTCGGAACAGCTCCAGCGGGACTTGATCTCCTAATCGAGTCCGCTCGATCTTCTTCATGTCCTCGAACGTGAATGCCGTCATGTCGTCTCCTCCTTGTACGTACGGTTCAATGCGAGAGAGAATCATCCGGGATGATCATCTGAGACCATTGTAGCGCCGGCACGGATCGGCGTTGTGACAACGATCACACTTCCACAGCACAGAGAAAAGTTGCTATGCTCGATCGAGAACATATAATAGTAGTAGTCACTACTCACCCTATCGACAGAGGAGTTGCAACTTCATGCGCAGCAAGCTGGTCTACCAGCCGCCGGCAAACGGCTACCCCGAGTGGAACAACAACCCGGAAATCTATGAAATCGGCCGTATGGCCGCCCATGCATCGAATACAACCTACGGGACGATCGAGGCCGCGATCGCCGGGGACGAGTCGGCCTCACCGCTCCGGCAATCCTTGAACGGCACTTGGAAGTTCGCCTATGCCGACAGGCCGGAGGAACGGATCGAAGCTTTCTACCGTACGGACTACGATTGCAGCGCATGGGCTGACATGCCCGTCCCTTCGAACTGGCAGCTGCAAGGCTACGATTATCCGCAATATACGAATGTCCGCTATCCTTGGTCGGTGTCGGAGCCTGAGCTGGCCGCTCCCTTCGCGCCGTCGAAGTATAACCCGGTGGGCTCATATGCGCGAAGCTTCACCGTACCCGCCGAATGGCAGGGACAGCCGGTCTATCTCAGCTTCCAGGGCGTCGAATCGGCCTTCTATGTATGGGTGAACGGCGACTTGGTCGGCTATAGCGAAGACACATTCACGCCTGCCGAATTCGATATCACGCCATACTTGCGTCAAGGCGATAACAAGCTGGCCGTCGAGGTGTATCGGTGGTGCGATGCCAGTTGGCTGGAAGATCAAGACTTCTGGCGCCTCAGCGGCATTTTCCGGGACGTGTACCTCTATTCGAAACCGACGGTACATATTGCGGACTATTTCGTTCGCTCCGATCTCGATTCCGACTACCGGAACGCGGAGCTGCTGCTGGACGTGAAGGTCAGCAATTACAACGCGGCGGCAGTAGAAGGCTGCGAGTTGGAGGCTCAATTGTTCGGACCGGATCTGCAGCCGGTCTTGGTGCGTCCGCCGACAGCCTCGATCGTCCTCCAAGGCGAAGCCGATCAATCTATTCGGCTCTCGGCGAAGATCGATAATCCTGCCAAGTGGAGCGCCGAATCGCCAGCTCTCTATTTCCTCGTCCTGACCCTGAAGGATGCCGATGGCCGCGTATTCGAAATTGTCGGCTGCCGGACCGGATTCCGGAAGTTCGAGCTGAAGGACGGCCTGATGCAGATCAACGGCAAGCGAATCGTGTTCCAAGGCGTGAATCGGCATGAATTCTCGCCCGACACGGGCAGAGCGCTCACTCGGGAGGATATGGTCCGCGACATCACGCTTATGAAAGCCTACAACATCAACGCCGTGCGGACCTCCCACTATCCCAATCAACCGCTCTGGTATGCGCTCTGCGACGTCTATGGACTGTACGTCATTGACGAGACCAATCTGGAGACGCACGGCACTTGGCAGTATAGACAGCAAGCGCTGCATGAAGGCAATATTCCCGGCAGCAAGCCGGAATGGCGCGCCAATGTGCTGGACCGCTGCAATTCGATGTTCCAGCGGGACAAGAATCATCCGTCGATCGTTATCTGGTCGCTCGGCAACGAATCTTACGGCGGCGACAACTTCCTCGCGATGCATGACTACCTGAAGCAAGCGGATGCTACCCGGCTCGTGCACTACGAAGGCGTCTTCCATGCGAGAGCGTTCGAGGCTGCCAGCGATATCGAATCGACGATGTATGTCCACGTGCGCGATATTGAAGCGTATGCGCGGACCAACCCCAAGAAGCCATATATTCTGTGCGAATACAGCCATGCCATGGGCAATTCCTGCGGCGGCCTGCATCTGTATTGGGAATTGTTCGACCGCTACGACATTCTGCAAGGCGCCTTCATCTGGGATTGGGCAGACCAAGCGATCCGCGCACGGACTGCCGATGGCGTCTCGTACATGGCTTACGGCGGCGACTTCGGCGAGATGCCGCATGACGGCAACTTCTGCGGCAACGGTCTGGTGCTTGCCGATCGCACCGTCACGCCGAAGCTGGAAGAGGTCAAGAAATGTTACCAGAACGTCCGCTTCGAGGCAGTCGATCTGGCGCAAGGCATCGTTCGAATCCGCAACCGGTTCTTATTCACCGATCTGAACGGCTATGGTTTGAATTGGACCGTTCATCTGGACGGCGAACCATCCCAGGGAGGCATGCTAGCCGTGCAGGTGTCGCCGGGCGAAACGACCGAGGTTATCGTGCCTTACGATCGTGCCGCCATCGGAAGCGGCGCCGAAGCGCTGTTGACGCTGTCGTTCGTCACGACGGAGGCTTCCGCTTGGGCCGCAGCCGGCCACGAGGTTGCCTGGGAGCAATTCCTGCTCGCCCCGCGGACAGCGGCACTGCAGCCTGCTCTCGACGGCGCACCTCCGCAGGCGTACGCGGAAGCCGACCGATTGGTAATCGACTGCGACGGCGTGACGATCCGCTTCGACCAAGGCACGGGAGACCTCGTCTCCTATGCCGCAGCCGGCCAAGAACGGCTGCTCGAGCCCGCCAGACCGAGCTTCTGGCGCGCCGTGACCGATAACGATCTCGGCAGCAAGCTTCCGGAACGCTGCGCGGTATGGAAGCATGCGTCGCAGCAGCGGAGACTGCTCCGCTTCGAGCATCGAATCGAAGGCCCTGCACGCTCCGTGACGGCCGTCTACCAAGTAACGGATAACCCGGTCTCCGTCCTATCCCTTGTCTATCGCATCTACCGCGACGGCACGATGGAGGTCGAGGAGGCCTTGGTGCCGGGCGACGGGCTGCCTGAACTGCCGGAATTCGGCATGCTGCTCGTGACGGAAGGCAGTCTGGATACGATTGCGTGGTATGGACGCGGACCCCATGACAGCTATTGGGACCGGAAGACCGGCGCGCGGATCGCCCGCTACTCGGGCGCCGTCCGCGATCAGTTCGTGCCCTACCTGCGACCGCAGGAATGCGGCAATAAGACGGATGTCCGCTGGGCTGCCGTCACCGATGGTCCCGGCGGGTCAGGCCTCTCGGTCGAGGCGCTTCAGCCGTTCGAATTGAACGCCTTGCCTTGGACGCCGGAGGAGCTCGAGACGCATGACCATGTGTACAAGCTGCCGGACAGCAGCAAGACGGTCATCCGAATCAACGATAAGCAGATGGGCGTAGGCGGCGACGACAGCTGGGGGGCACGGACGCATGAGCAATTCACGCTGCCCGCTAACCGCGTCTATCGCTTTCGGTTCACGCTGCGCGCTCTATAATGCGGATTTCGGGAAGAAGCACTTCGGTGCTTCTTTCGTGTTATCGAAACGGATATTCATTCCTCTACAGGAATATTCCAAATAGGGTATACTCGGGAGAGTAGTCAGCAAGCGAAACGAATGACGGACGTCACTCATAATGACCAGGAGGAATCGAACGATGGCCGATAATCCGATAATGGACCTCGCATCAGCCACAATCGACGGGCGTGAGTTAACCATCACCCGCCGCTTCCAAGCCCCGCGGGAGCTTGTCTATCAGACATGGACAGACGCCACGCATCTCTCGCATTGGTGGGGACCGGAAGGCTTCGCGATCACGACGCGCGCAATCGACGTACGACCGGGCGGCGTCTGGAGCTATGTCATGCACGGACCGGACGGAACCGACTATCCGAACCGGATTCAGTACGTGGAGGCGATTCAGCCCGAACGGCTGGTCTACATGCACGGGGACGACGACAATCCGGAACATTTTCGCGTAACCGTCACGATGGAGCGCGATGGACAGGCGACGCTTCTCACGATGCGGATGGCGTTCCCGACTGTCGAGGCATTGGAAATAACGGTTCAGCAATACGGCGCAATCGAAGGCGCGAAATCGACGCTGGCACGGCTCGCGAACGAGCTGGACGCCATGGCATCGCGGCCGTAAGGCTGCTGCATCAAGAATAGCCGAACGAATCAGGCACTTCCGCCCGACTCGCTCGGCTATTCGTATGCGTTCATCGTCCATCAGGCTCCCGGCCCTCTATCCATGCCTGCTAGCCCCTGCAGCGAACCTAGCTGCTTCGGAAACTTCCGTCGCCGCCGTAACCATCGTCTTCGATCGCCTTGATTACCCTCGCCGGGCTGCCGCCGACGACGACGTTATCCGGAACGTCTTTGGTAACGATTGCACCGGAAGCGATCACCGCATTGTTCCCGATGGTCACGCCAGGATTGATGATCGCGCGTCCTCCGATCCAGACGTTATCGCCGATCGTAACCGGCTTGCCGTACTCCGCGCCTGTAATCCGTTCATGCGCCTGCAGCGGATGCGTGGCCGTGTAGATATGTACGCCCGGCGCGATAAAGCAATTGTTGCCGATACGAATCTCGCACACATCCAAGAACACGCAATCGAAATTCGCGTAAAAATGGTCGCCGACATGAATATTGTAGCCGTAGTCGCAGCGGAAGGTCGGTTCGACGAACAGGCTCTGCCCCGTCGATCCGAACAGTTCTCTCAGGAGTTCGATCCTTCCGCGGTCATCCGTCTCCAGCGTTAGATTGAACAGTCTCGTAAGCCGCCTCGCGTTCAATCGGTCTGCCGTCAGTTCCGGGTCTCCTGCGCGATACAGCTCACCGCTTAGCATTTTTTCTTTTTCCGTCTTCATGCTTGCCCACTCCTCGTTAGTCGTTCAATGCTGGAAGCCTTCACTGTTATGATACCCAAGGGCATTGTTATTCGAACGATTCACTACCACTTCGCGACCTGCACATCGGCCTTCAGCCAAGCCTCCCACTGCTCATCCTCGAGCCGCAGCATACTTAACGAGATGCCCTCCATGTCCAGCGAGGTGAGATGCGAGCCGACCTTGACGAACCGAATGTCCAGATTGTCCAGCTCGCACAAGCGGCGAATGTCGTTGGCGAAAATATATTGCTCGACGAGCGGCGTAGCGCCGAGCCCGTTCACGAGTATCGCGTATCGATCCCGCGGCTTCCAGCGATACGTTCGCTTGAGCTTATTGAACAATTCGATCGCCAGCTTCTCGGAGGACGAGAACGCCTCGATCCGATAGCCCTTCTCGCCATGGATCCCGACACCGTAATAAGCCTCATTGTCGCCCAGCGTCCACGCGGCCCCGCCTGTCGTCGGATCGTTAGCCGGCGAGAGCGCTACGCCCAGCGTATGCAGACATGGCATGACGGCTTCTCCAAGCGTCTTGAGCTGCTCCAAAGAATAGCCTTCGCGCGCAGCCCCTCCCAGAATCTTATGCACGAACACCGTCCCGGCAACGCCGCGTCTTCGCTTGGTATACGAGGCATCATCCTCGATCGACACGTCATCGCTTACGATAACATGATCGACCCTGCGTCCCTCCGCTCTAGCCAGCGCCTCAGCCTGCAGAAAACTGTCCACGTCCGCGGCAAAATTTTTCACGATCAGCAGCACGCTCTTGTCACGGCCAGCCATACGTATAGCCTCCAGCACCTGCTCCGGCGTAGGCGTCACGAAGATCGGGCCGCAGACGGCGATCGCGAGCATCCCGTCTCCCACGTAACCGATATCCGCCGGCTCGTGGCCGCTGCCCCCGCCGCTGAGCAGGACGACGCTGTCTCCGAGATCCGCGAGGTCCTTCCGGTAGATGATATTGTACTTGGCATTATAGGCTGCCCGATCCCCATGCTCGAACAGGAAGCCATGCAGCATGTTCCGAACGATATTCTGCGCATCGTTGATCATTCTCGTCATTCGTTCCTCCACCTTACCTGAAGCAGTTGGTTATGGATCATTTCCTTCATCAAGGAGGACAATTGCTGCGGTGCCATGGGACAATGATTCTCGATCCATGCTTTGACCGTGCCGACGAATCCGTGGCTGTAGAACGAGGCCATCGCGTTCCTTCTCGTCTCGGGAACCTCGATCTCGCCGCCGATTGCCAGCTCATTCATAATCTTGCCGATCAGATTCATCGTATGATCGTAGAGATAGCGATCGAACGCATTCTGCTCGGTCACTTCGAACGCTCTTCGGTAGAACCGCTGATTCTCGTAAAAATATTCCAGCAGGAGATCGAAAATCGTCTCCCAGTGCTCGTAATCGAGGAAGTCTTCGATGTTCTCTTTCGTTTCTTCTTTATAGATCCAGCCAAGCAGCTCATGCTTATCGAGAAAATGATAATAGAACGTCTGTCTGCGCATATCGCAATGCCGCATAATGTCGCCGACGGAAATTTTGTGGAACGATTCCGCCTCCATCAAGCGCTTAAGCGAGCCCGCGATGATCTTCTTGGTAATGAGAGAAGCGGTCATGAGAACCATCCCTGCAAGTGTATTGTCCTCATCTTAGCATGAACGAACGGCCAATTGAATCAGGCGTCGCCGGACAATTCATCGAATTTGTCCGTTTACGTTAGAGCGCTTTCATTCTAAGATAGGAGCAATGAACGATAGGAGGGTTCGATGTGAAGAAAATCATGAACAAGCCCGAAACGCTCATCATGGAGATGTGCAATGGACTGGTGATGGCTCATCCGGAGCTCGAACTCATGAACAAGTATAAGGTGATCAAGAAGAAGGCCATCGATACGGATAAAGTAACTTTGATTAGCGGCGGCGGCAGCGGCCATGAGCCCGCGCACGCAGGGTTCATCGGCAGGGGCATGCTCGATGCCGCGGTATGCGGCGACGTATTCGCATCCCCATCCCAGATTCAGGTGTACCAAGCCATCAAGGCGACCGCAAGCCGCAAAGGCACATTGCTCATCATCAAAAATTACAGCGGCGATGTGATGAACTTCAAGAACGCGGCCCGGTTGGCGGCCGAGGACGGCATGGAAGTCGAATACGTCCGCGTCGACGACGACATCGCGGTCGAAGACAGCCTGTACACGGTCGGCCGCCGCGGCGTGGCAGGCACCGTGCTCGTCCACAAGATCGCCGGGGCAGCGGCGGAGGAAGGCCGGAATCTCTTGCAGGTGAAGGCCGCAGCCGAGAAAGCGGCGCAGAGCGTGCGCAGCATCGGCCTCGCGCTGTCGTCATGCACCGTGCCCGCCCACGGTTCGCCGACGTTCCAATTAGGCGACGGCGAGATGGAATACGGCGTCGGCATCCATGGCGAGCCCGGCCGCAGGCGGGAGCCCGTCGCGAGCGCGGACGAACTCGCGGCCCGAATGACTTCAGAACTCTTGCAAGACATGGGCATCAAGGATGGCGAATCTGCCGATTTGGCCATTCTCATTAATGGCTTCGGGGCCACCCCGCTGATAGAGCTGTACTCGTTCAACCATGCGGTCATTCGGGAGCTTGAGGCTAGGAAAATCCGCATCTGCCGCACCTTCGTCGGCAACTACATGACCAGCATCGATATGATTGGCATGTCGCTGACGTTCATGAAGCTCGACGACGAACTGGAGACGCTGTTGTCCAGCGTATGCATGGCTCCCGCGTTCCGTGTCGACGGGCCGATTCCCGAGGTGGAATATCGAAGCATCGAGGAGAGCGGCGAAGCGGAGTCGGCAACCTTCGTTACCGAGACATCGGAGCAATGTGCCGTTATTCGCGGCAATCGGCTCACGCTCGATAACGTCATCTACATCGTCGACAAGATGAGCGAGATCATCATTCGCAATGAAGTACCTTTCTGCGAGCTGGATAGCCATGCCGGGGACGGCGACTTCGGGATGAGCCTCGCCAAGGGGTTCCGGCAGCTGAAGCGGGAATGGCCGTCCATCGTCCAAGCGGACGGCCTGACGATCGGCTCGTTCCTTGACGGATGCTCCCTCGTCATTATGGAGCATTGCGGCGGCGCCTCCGGTCCGGTCTGGGGCTCTGCATTCCGCGCAGCCGGCAAGTATGCGGGGAACCGGGCCGAGCTATCCCGCACCGAAGCAGCCGACATGCTGCATGCAGCCGTTCAAGGCATTCAGACGATCGGCGAAATCTCGTTCGGCCGCGGCGCGGTCGTGGGCGATAAGACGCTGATCGATGCGCTCGTTCCTTACGCGAACGTATGGGCGAATCGTGCTGCAGCGGGGGACGATCTGTTAACGACATTCAACCTTGCTGCGCAGGCAGCCGTGGAAGGCGCCGAGCAGACGAAGCATATCGTCGCTCGCATGGGCCGTGCCGGCAATGTCGGCGAACGCAGTCTCGGCCATCCCGATGCCGGCGCCTATGCGCTTGGGGTCATTTTCACGGAAATCGCGGAAAGTCTGAAGTAACGAATAGCCCCGCAGGATGCTTGCGTCCTGCGGGGCTATTAAATGTGTACGGACAACATCTATCGATCGCGCTGCGCCCATATGATGATATTGGTGAAATGCATATGGAGGAGGGCCATTCATGAGTGATGCTTTCGTTGCGCGTTCGCTGGATGAGATCCGTTTTTGGGCTAGGATCATGAAAGAGCATTCCCTGTTTCTCAAACTGGGGTTCAGGTGCGAGGACACGCAGCTCATTCAAGAAGCGAACGGTTATTATGCCGTCTTCGAGCGGATCGAGGCAAGAGCCAACGCATATACAATCCAAACGGACCCGCAGCAGATCATGGCCTTCAATGCCGAGGTGCAGCATGCGGCTACGCACATCTGGGCGTTCAAGCGCAAAGTATTGGGCCTTATTCTGAACTGCAAGCTCCCTGGCGGCAACAATTTCCCGCTCCTCGTGGACCATGTCAGCCGGGAAGCCAATTATTTTCGCAACCGGCTTGCAGAGCTTAACAGCGGCAACCTGGAGCCGCTGGCCGATGCCATCATTGACGAGAATGTATTCTTCCTTAAGATTATGGCGGACCATGCGAAATTCATCGGGCATTTACTGGACCCGTCCGAGCGCAAGCTGGTTCAGCAGGCTCAGGAGTTCAGCCATGATTTTGACCAACTGCTATGGCAAGCCCAAGATTTAAGCTCGATGCGCCCGCAGTCGCAGACAATGCCGCTGCTCGATCAATTTTTGGACCAGAACCGCGTATCCGTGGCCAGCCTCCGCGACTTCAAGAAGACGGCTCGCGATCTTATTGAAGCTTGCCGCATCAAGAGCATCATCCATCCTCTGCTTGCCGACCATGTCTTTCGCGAAGCGGAGCGCTTCCTATTCATAATCGACATGTTCGAGCAAAGCTTAACGGGGGTAGCTGTGACTCCGAACATTGTTCAATAAGGGGATAGGCGTGTGCGGCAACTTGTGGTCGATTAGGAATATCAACAGATTGGGCATTGGTACAATCGTCGGAATATCCGCATACATACAGATATAGCAGCCCAATCATGAAGGAGAGATCGCAATGGCATTTATGCCTCCACAAGGACCGCCGCCTTCGCAAGGCCTGCCGCCTCCACTAGGTCCGTCGCCTTCGCAAGGCCCGCCGCCTCCACCTCCGACGTTTACGCCCCAGATGCAGCAGCAGGCAACCGTCTCGCCGACGGCGGTAGATCCCGGCGCCATATCCGGCTGCCGGGGCCGGTATACGTATATGTGGCTTCGAAACGGGGACAATTTCTGGTTCTATCCCACATTCGTGGGCAGGAACTCCGTCTCGGGCTATCGATGGAACGGCTGGTTCTGGATGTATGCGGGCGTAGACTTAAGACAGATCACGTCATTCACTTGTTTCTGATAACCGCAGCTCCATCCAGAATCGACTAGCGAGTGTTCCACGCATCCGCGAGGAGGCCGATCGCTTCCGCGATTTCCTCCTCGCGGATGCCTTCGAAGCCCAGCAGAATGGTCGGCGATGCCGCTAGATCGGGGGATATCGAATAGATCGAAGCCGGATAAACTCGAATACCGACCGTTCGAGCGGACTCCAGCAACTGCGCTTCCGATCGCGCATTCCTCACGCGAAGCAGGATGTGCAGCCCTGAGCCTGCGCCGACCACCTCGGCACGGCTGCCGAACGATCGTTCGATCGCCTCCAGCAGCAGGGCGTGCTTCCGCTGATAAACGTTCTTCATCCGCCGCATATGCCGCTCGAAGTCGCCCGCTTGCATGAACATCCGCAAGGCGTGCTGGAAGATAGGCGACGCAAGCTGGTCGTAGCTGTGCTGTCGCGCGCGGAATGCGTCAAGAAGCTGATGCGGGAGCACAAGGTAGCTGATGCGGAAGGACGGCGTCAGCACCTTCGAGAACGTACCGACATAAATCACGCGTTCATGCTGGTCCAAGCTTTGGAGCGATGGAATCGGTCGCCCCCCGTAACGAAACTCCCCGTCGTAATCGTTCTCGATGATATAGGCGTCCTGCTCATGCGCCCAATGCAAGAGCTGCAGACGCTTGGCGATGGATAGAGTCATCCCGTACGGAAATTGATGGGAAGGCGTCACGTACACGGCGCCGGAGCGGCCAAGCTCGGCTTCTTCCACGCGAATGCCGTCATGCTCGAGCGGCAGCGCACGGATCGCGTATCGATGCTGCTCGAATAGCGCCTTGACGCCTTCGTTCACCGCCTCCTCGGCCGCGATGCAATCGACCGAGCCGCGAAGGAGCTGCAGAAGCAGCTCGAGCGAGTGATACGTGCCGGCACCGATGACGATCTGCTCCGGCGTGCAGCGGACGCCTCGCATGTGCCGCAAGTAGCCTGCAATCTCCTTCCGCAGCCCCGGATCGCCTTGATAATCGCCGTACGCGAGCATATCCCCGTACTCCGGCCACAGGCAGCGATTCATCAACTTCCTCCACTGTGCATACGGAAAATGCTGCAAGTCAACGCCCCCGTATTCGAAGTCGAAGCGGATCGGCTGCTCCTCCTCTCCTGCCGCTATCCGTTCGGGCAAGAGCGGTCGGGCGCCCTTCGGGACAGCGTCCTTCCTGTCTGCCGCCGTTCCGAAGCTGCCGTCCACCTCCGACGCATAGTACCCGCTGCGAGGCCTGCTTATGATATAGCCTTCTGCAAGCAGTTGTTCATAGGCGAGCGCAATCGGCGTGCGGCTCACGTCTAGATGCGCAGCCAGCTGCCGAATCGAAGGCATGCGGGCATGGCTGGCGATGCCGCCCGTCATAATCTCGTCGCGAATGTACCGATAGAGCTGCAAGTAGAGTGCCTCATGCCCATTCGGGTCCAGCTTCGGTGTCAGGTGAATCATGGCCCAGCCTCCATCTGTCACTCAATATTCGTTCAAGCTGTCCATTTGATCAGTGCCAGCGATTCGATACAATTGCAGCAACTCGACCGTCAGCCTGCGTCGGGAATGCCGCATGAAGGAGCGAATCCCATTGTCCATTATTTTACCGCATATCGATCAATTGAAGCCATACGCAGTCGGTGCCGCAACGACTCATAACGAAACGGCCGTCCGCTTGCATCTGAACGAGAATCCTTACCCTCCCTCCGAGCGCGTGCTCGACGCCCTGCATTCGATCGGCGAACGGCTCGTGCGCCGTTACCCCGATAACCAGAACGGCATGCTCCGTTCTGCGTTGGCGCGGCATTACGGGCGCAGCGAGGCGGAGATCTTTTGCGGGAACGGCTCAAGCGAGATCATCTCTCTGCTGTTCAAGGCGTTCCTCGGTCCGGACCGCCGCATCGCGATTCCGGATCCTTCCTTCGCGCTCTACCAGACGGTCGCTTCCATCCATCGGACAGCCTGCGAGATGATTCCCAACCTGGAGGATCTGTCGGTCGACGCAGATGCCCTCATCCGAAGCACGGCCGATGCGGCCGTATTGATCAACCCGCACGCGCCGAGCGGCAAGCTGCTGCCGCTTGCCGAAGTAGAGCGGATTGTCAAGCGATATCAGGGACTGCTTATCATCGACGAAGCTTATATCGACTTCTGCTCGGATGTTCATGGCGCTTCGCCGACCGCACTCCCGCTTCTGGACAAGTATCCCAATCTGATCATTCTGCGCACGTTCTCCAAATCCTACGCGATGTGCGGCATGCGGGTCGGCTACTGCTTCGCAAATCCGGCTCTGATCGGGGCGCTGAACAAGGCCAAGGATCTGTATAACATCGACCAAGTGAGCGCGGTGCTTGCGGCAGCCGCACTATCGGACAAGGCTTACCTGAAACAGACGACCGCTGCCATTCGTCGGACGAAGGACGCATTCAGCGCGGCAATGACCGGAATGGGCTTCCGCGTCTACCCTTCCGATACGAACTTTGTCCTGTGCGCGACGCCTGCTTCCTTAGGAGTCGACGGCGCTCGATCGCTCTGCGCGAGACTTGCGGAACGCAACGTCTACGTCCGTCATTCCGATTCCCATCGACTCCGCGACAAGCTTCGCATCAGCATCGGGACCGACGCGGAAATGGATGCGCTGGTGAAGGAACTGTCGCAATTGCTCGGCTAGCAATGCAAATAAGATCATGCACCACGATTAGTTGCTTGTACGTAGCTATATAGCTCTCGTATGCATAGAATGATAGAAACCGATTACGGAACGCCGATGAAGGATACAACGGAGTAAAGGAGCGAACGTGATGAAGGTTCCTGCAGAGTTTGCAACTTTTGAGAGCGGACTAGCGGCCAGCCGCCGGAAGCTGCTGTCGGCGTTGGGCGGCGCGAAGGATATCACTTTCTTTTACGGTACCGGGAATATTGGGGATTACCTCATCTGGGAAGGCGTCTATCAATTGCTGAATCAAGTAGAATTCAAAATCGCATATCGAGAACAAATACCTAATATGCGCGGTCATACCGCCGTGTTCACCGGGAGCGGCGGCTGGTGTTCAGCCTATCATTCCTGTCCCGGTTATCTTCGAATGCTAGAGTCTAACTTTGAACGTGTGATCATCTTTCCTAGCTCTTTCGACACATCCGTAACAGAAGTCGCGCGCGCGCTCTCGCAATCCAGAGCCCTGGTATTCGCCAGGGAATGGAGATCTTATGGAATGATTAAGGATCTGTGCAATGCCGACTATGCCTACGATACGGCGTTCTTCTTCGACTACGAACCTTACAAGAGAGCCGGTGCGGGAAGCTTATATGCTTATCGAAACGATCTCGAGAAAAAAGGGTATGCTATTCCAGCCAATAACAATGATATTTCGGCGACTTGCTGCACCGTTCGAGAATGGCTTGGCGTTATCGCTTCCCATGACGTGATCTATACCGATCGAGCGCACGTCACGATCGCGTCAGCCATGCTAGGTAAGCATGTATACTATCGCCCTTCTAATTACCACAAGATTCCGGGCATCGCGGAATTTTCCCTCATCGGATTCCCTGTCGCAATGAAGGAGAGTTGGGAGTGATCATCCATGCTCGAATTGTCGGTCTTACTGCCCTATAAACCTGACAACGGTCCCAGAGATGCGGCCTTCCGATGGATAACGGCATTCTACTGGAAGTATATGCAGCATGCGGAAATCTGCATCGGGCATTCGGACTCTGCGCCATTCTCGCGCGCGCAAGCGATTAACGATGCCGCGCGCCAAGCGACTACCGGCCTGTTCCTGATCGCGGATACGGATATTTTCTATGATCCTCGCATTATTCGGGAGGCCATGCATAGATTAAACACGCACGCTTGGGTCATCCCTTATAGCCGCGTGCATGACCTATCGGAACAATGTACGGGTCGATTGCTTGTGACAGCACCGACGTGGCCCCTCGCAATGCCGATTGATAGCAGCGTTCGCGCTTACAGCCCTAAGGGCGGCCTGACGCTGATCCCGCGCCAACATTTTGAGGCCGTCGGAGGTTTGGACGAGAGGTTCGTCGGCTGGGGCGGGGAAGACGACGCCATGGCCAGCTCCCTCGATACCCTATGCGGCGAGCACGATCGGCTTCAAGAAGCCATCTATCATCTATGGCATCCGAACAGCAAAGAGAACGGAAATCCGAATTACGCGAATAATTTCAACTTGTTCCTGCGATATATGAATGCTTACGGGAACGTCTCCAGCATGCGCGAGCTAGTGTCTTCCCGTTCGACTTCCCTATGACAGCGCTTAGCCCCCGGCAATATTTCCGGGGGCTAATTCATGATAATTTTATCGTTTTACAATAATTATTAATTGTTGTATAATGATTTAAGATCGTTTTACGAAAACAATAAGAAGGATGGAGTGAATGGAAATGAAGCTGATCAATCGAAGCACGGCCGTGTCAGCCGAACAGCCCCTCCCCTGGCGGACGGAGCATCCCGCCGTACGCAGGCTGCGGAGATTGACTGTCGGTGCCGTGGGGGCCGCGATCGCCTTCGGACTGATCGCCACCCCGCTGGGAGATCGCGCGCTGGCAGCCATGGAGCAGACCTTCCGCATGCAGCACATGGTCGGAGTCGGCCTCTCCGCGGACGACATGACGGCAATCTCGAACATGCTGGACAACGGCTCGCCGGATGGAGACAGGCGCTTCGACTTGGCCCAATACGGCACCTTGACCCAATCGGGCGGCGGGGAATCCGTTGTCGTGAACTGGGAAGATGCCGAACAACGAATGGGAGTATCCCTATTTCAGCTAGAGAACGCCGCCGCTCCTTCCTATCAGCCGGCCTCCACATTGACCTTCCGCCTGAACGTGAAGGCCGTCAACCGACTGCTGACCCGTCTAGGCAGCACCACCGCCTTGCCGGCCGATGCGGACGGCAAGGCCATCGCGCTGCACATCCCCGAAGGGGTATCCTCGACAGGCACTCTGTCAGGCAAGCAAGCGCGTCTGCTCCAATTCGGCAAGCCGGAATTGACGGTAGACGGCGCGATCGATGCAGCGGCCATCCGCGAAGCGGTGCTTGGGCTTCCCGTACTGCCGGACAGTCTGCGGACCAAGCTGTCCGCGATCGGCGATTGGCAGCATACCTTGCCGGTTCCGGCGCCGGACGGCGCGATAACCAATCTGCGGTTAGGCGGGCATGACGCGGTCATGACCGTTAACGGCAGCCATCGTTATCTGCTGTGGCAGGGCGGGGATCGCATGGGTCTCTTGGGCGTCGCGGTGCATGACTTTCCTGCGGAGTCCGACTTCCTGCGGGCAGCGGAAGCGCTCATACTGCCATGACCATAATCGATACGGCGAATCTGACCAAGACTTACAACGGCCGCGGCGGCTGCCGCGGCATCACCTTGCAGGTGCCGGAAAGCTGCATCTTCGGCCTGCTGGGACCGAACGGCGCCGGCAAGAGCACCTTCGTGAAGATGCTCGCCGGCCTTCACCGGCCGGATTCCGGGTGGGCGTCCATGCTGGGGCTGCCCCTTGGTCGGCCGGAGGCACGCCGCAAGCTCGGGTATGTGCCTGAGCTGTTCCGCTTCCAGGATTGGCTCACGCCGTCCGAGGTGCTCCGGTTCCATGGCCGACTGGGCGGTCTGTCTGCGCGGGACACTCGAAGTCCCGCATTCCGCGGCAAGATTCGCGATACCTTGGAGCTGGTCGGGCTGGCCGAAGCGGCGGATCGAAGGGTCGGCGGCTTCTCGAAGGGCATGCAGCAGCGCCTCGGCCTTGCTGCCGCCCTGCTCTTAGATCCCGAGCTGCTCATTCTTGATGAGCCCGCTTCCGCGCTGGACCCTGTCGGCCGCTACGAAATTCGCAGTCTGCTTAAGAAGCTGAGAGGCCAAGGCGTAACGGTCTTCCTCAACACCCATCTGCTCGAGGATGTTGAGGAATTGTGCGATGAGGCCGCATTCCTGTACGGAGGCGAGCTCCTTGCGGCCGGTCCGCTGCACAAGCTGCTAAGCGACGCAGGCGACGGCAGCGCGAACTGGCGCTTCCGGGTCGGCGGTTGGCAGCCGGAGACGCAGGCAATACTGAACGATGCCCTCGGCAGCTCGCTCGCATCCGCGCTTCGCCTGATCGAGGCTGACGAGAGCGGCAACGCTCACCTATCCGCGCGCGTAATCGACCGGGAGCAGGCCGGCCATCTATGCGCGGCGTTCATTCGGAACGGCCT
Source organism: Bacillota bacterium (assembly GCA_023433615.1). Lineage (GTDB taxonomy): Bacteria > Bacillota > Bacilli > Paenibacillales > Paenibacillaceae > Paenibacillus_I. The sequence goes on from JAEZCJ010000053.1 coordinate 25,424, forward strand.
AGTGCTCTACGAATCCCATCCCGCTCAGAGCAGCCTGGAGGATTGGTTCCTCCGGATGGCCCAATCCCGCCAAGGAGGTGTCCGAACGTGACGATGTACATCTCCGCCACCTTGAAGGAGCTTACCCGCAAGCGCGTCTTCCTCGTCACGTTAATCGTGACATCCGTCTTCCTCATCCTGTTCGCATTCGGGATTCGGGAGCTGGCAGGCACAACGCTTCAGAACGCGGTATCCCCTGCCGAACGGCTGTTGAACAGTATGGTGATGATCGTGCTGGGCTTGTTTTTCGCCCAATTCCTAGCCGCCTTCTTCGTGCTTTTCTCGGCTATGGGGACCGTCACGGGCGAGCAGGAGAACGGGCTGCTCCTCGCCGTCGCCGCCCGTCCCATGCCACGCTGGAAGCTATATCTGGCGAAGTGGCTGGGGCATGCCGTCTGGGTCGCGGCATACAGCGCAGTCTTATTCCTGGCCGTCGTCTGGGCCGTTCACAGCCAGACCGGACTTCCGATACTGGCCGGTGACCTGCTGCGAGGACTCGGACTATTCGTCTGGATGCCGATTGTCTTGTTGACCATCACCATGCTGGGTTCCGTCTATCTGCCGATGCTGGGGAACGGAATTTGCGCTGCTCTGCTGTACGGCTTCGCCCTATTCAGCGGGCTGGTCGAAGGCGTTACGGTCTATGGGGGAGGCCACCCTGCGTTAGACAAGTTCGTATTCGTGACTGACCTGATCCTGCCGACGGACGCCGTCTACAAGAGAGGCCTGTACGAGCTGTTGGGAGGAGCCGATTGGGCCGGGTTAGCATTGACCGACATGGGTCCCTTCTCGATGCCGAACGTGCCTTCCGATTCTTACCTGCTCTATACGCTGGCCTATGCGGCGCTGCTGCTCCTCTTGGGCTGCCGAGCATTCGGCAAAAAGGATCTATAGCAGCGTTTGCTTGGCTCTGGTACAATGGGCATTACGATGTACGGAGCGGAGGGCTGTCATGCATGACGACAAATGCGACTTGATGCAACCGAATGGCGTCAAGGACAAACCATTCGAAGTGATTGACGGTTACACGATCAAGTACCACGCCAGTGGCAAGACGATCTGGTCGAAGGGGAAGATGGCTGGGGATACACCGGACGGTTATTGGGAATGGTACCGGGCCGACGGAACGCTCAAGCGCTCCGGTCACTTCGATCGAGGCGAGCCTGTCGGCGAATGGATCACCTATGACGGAAAGGGCCACAAGTATAAGACGACCAATCGTGATCAAAAGTAGTCCCTGCCCTTCGCTCGCACGCTCATTCGTCCGACTGCCGAACGATCCGGATATACTCGCGCGGCGAGAATGACTTGCCGGCCGGATGGCCGGCATGTATGCTCTGCGCACGGACCGCATTCGCATTCGGGCTGCGATGCTGCGCGATTCGCGCGTTAAGCGCGGCGCCGACGCACAAGGCTATGAGCAGAATCAAGCAGCTGACGGCAATGATTGTCTTGGACATGATGGGCTCCTCTTGAGACGTGATCGATCCCGCCGATTGACAGGCATCGTCCATTTCAGTTTTGACAAATCGGCCCGCATCCCATACAATGAATGACAGTAAGCCGCACAACTCGATAAGATCGAACCCGGAGGAGCCTGCCAAAGCAGGCTTTTTTTGCGTTTTTACGGTCTTAGGCGCATTGCTTATGGGAAAACTGTAGAGATCATGATTACACATTAAGGAGGATAAACGCGTTGTCCATGCTTCATCTTGCCATCATGCTTCCGTTCTTAGCGGCGTGCGTCATCCCGCCCCTTCGGCGATTCGGCGGCCGCATCCATGCCGGTTGGGTCGCGCTGCCGGTTCCGCTGCTGCTCTTCCTGGCATTCGCGTCGCGGATCGCGTCCGTGCGCAGCGAAGGCGCACAGCAAGAGTCGTTCGCGTGGATTCCGTCGCTCGGCATCGACATCACGCTGTACCTGGACGGGCTTAGCCTGCTGTTCGCGCTCTTAATCAGCGGAATCGGCATGCTCGTCATCTTCTATTCCATCTATTACATGGATGCCAAGCGCGAAGCGCTTCATCGCTTCTATTGTTATCTGATGCTCTTCATGGGCGCGATGCTAGGCGTTGTGCTATCCGATAACGTGATGGTCCTGTACGGCTTCTGGGAACTGACCAGCGTCTCGTCGTTCCTATTGATCGCATTCTGGGACAAGAGGGCCAAGTCTCGCGACGGCGCCATGAAGTCGATGCTCATCACCGTCTTCGGCGGGCTCGCCATGTTCGCGGGATTGCTGCTGCTCTCGATCATGGGAGACAGCTTCAGCGTGCGGGAGCTGATCGGCCAAGCCGGTCAGCTGTCCCAGAGCAGCTTGTTCACGCCGGCAATGCTGCTCGTTCTGACGGGCGCTTTCACCAAGTCGGCGCAATTCCCGTTCCACATCTGGCTGCCGGACGCGATGGAAGCCCCTACGCCTGTCAGCGCCTATCTGCATTCGGCGACGATGGTCAAGGCCGGCCTCTATCTGGTCAGCCGTCTCAGCCCGGTATTCGCAGGGCAAGCGGAATGGTTCTGGCTTGTAACCGGCTTCGGGCTGACGACGATGGTCTACGCTTCCTATCGGGCGCTCAAGCAGACCGATCTCAAGGCGCTGCTCGCCTTCTCGACTGTCAGCCAGCTCGGCCTTATCATGTGTCTCTTAGGGCTAGGCTCGGTCTCCTCCTATTACGGGGGCAGCGCCGACGGCATGCTGTACGCGAAGGCCACGACGGCCGCGATCTTCCACCTCATCAATCACGCGATATTCAAGGGTGCGTTATTCATGGTCGTGGGCATCGTCGATCACGAGACCGGAACGCGAGACATCCGCAAGCTCGGCGGATTAATGGCGCTCATGCCGATCACGTTCTCGGTATCGGTCATCGGCGCGCTGTCGATGGCGGGCATACCGCCGTTCAGCGGGTTCCTCAGCAAGGAAATGTTCTTCACGGCCGTGCTTCAAGCCTCCGAGATGTCGCTGTGGAGCATGGACACCTGGGGGGCACTGATCCCCGTCATCGCATGGGTCGGCAGCGTGTTCACATTCGTGTATAGCTTGATTATCGTGCTGCGCACCTTTGCCGGACGTTACCGGCCGGAGAAGCTGGACACGACGCCGCATGAAGCATCGCTTGGGCTATTGCTGCCTCCGATTCTGCTCGCATCGCTGGCCATCGTGTTCGGGCTTTTTCCGAATCTGCTGTCTTACAGCCTCATCGAGCCCGCGATCGCTTCGATCAGTCCCGGACTGCTCACGGCAGGCGAAACCTTCCATGTCCATATTTCGTTCTGGCATGGATTCACGACGGAATTGTACATGACGATCGGCATTCTGGCTGCCGGTACGGTGCTGTACGCGCTGCATGGAAGAATGAAAGCCATCCACGCGCCGCTGGCGATGAAGCCGTCTTGGAACGGGCTGTACAGCTGGGGAATGCGTACCGTCGGACCTCTGTCGAAGCGCTTTACCAGCCGTTATATGACCGGCTCCATCCGGCATTACGTCAGCTATATTCTCGTATTCCTAATCGTATCGTTATCCGTCGTGCTGCTTACGACGGAGGGCATCCGATTCGACACAAGCGGTTACGCGCCGATGTCTTTCTATGAAGGGACGGCGATCCTCGCCCTGATCGTATCCGCGATCGCCATTCCGTTCGTCAGCTCCAGGCTGACGGCCATCATTCTCACCGGCATGACGGGCTATATGGTCACCTTGTTCTTCGTGCTGTTCCGAGCGCCGGACCTGGCCCTTACCCAGATGACCGTCGAGACGGTGTCGGTCATGCTCTTCCTGCTCTGCTTCTATCACCTGCCGAAGCTGAAGAAAGAGCGGATCCCGCTGCGCGTCAAGCTTCCTAATCTGTTGATCTCGATCGGCGTAGGCACCGTCGTAACCGTCATTGCGCTCAGTGCGGGAAGCGATGCGCCGTTCGAATCGATTGCCGGCTATTTCCTGGAAAACAGCTATAAGGAGGCCGGAGGCAAAAACGTCGTCAACGTCATCCTCGTTGACTTCCGCGGCTTCGATACGCTGCTGGAGATCACGGTGCTCGGCATAGCGGCACTTGGCATCTATGCGCTGATCAAGCTTGAGCCGGGCGACGCTGCCTTGCCGGTCCGTTCACCTAAGGATGCCGGACCGCGTCAGCCCGGCACCGGCCGCATCAATGACGTCATCCTGCGGACGGTATCGAAGCTTGCGATTCCGATCGTGCTGGCTTTCTCTTGGTACCTCTTCTACTCGGGCCATCATCATCCCGGCGGCGGATTCATCGGCGGCTTGATGACCTCGGCTGCATTGGTGCTGTTGTCAATGTCCGTCGGCATGAACGCGACTGCACGCATGCTCCCGGTCAACTACCGCATCGTGATCGGTATCGGGCTGCTGACGGCACTCCTGACGGGCATCGGATCGTTCGCGGCAGGCGTTCCGTTCCTCAGCCATACCTTCGGCTATTTCGATATCCCGCTGCTGGGCGAGACGGAGCTTGCTACGGCCGTTCTGTTCGATCTGGGCGTCTATCTGGCAGTGGTCGGCGTTACCATGACGATTATCTATACGATCGGGAGGGATAACTAGCGTGGAAATGTATATGTCGCTCGCCATCGGCGTCTTGTTCGCGGTAGGCGTCTACCTGATCCTCTCGAAGAGCCTGCTTCGGATCGTTCTGGGGACATCGCTCCTAACCCATGGCGTCCACCTGCTGCTGCTGACCATGTCCAAGCTGAAAACCGGCGCAGCGCCGCTGCTCGACGAGAAGGCTGATGCCTATGTGGATCCCGTGCCGCAGGCGCTGATCCTGACCTCCATCGTCATCAGCTTCGGGGTCACTTCCTTCTTCTTCGTGCTCGCGTACAAAGCCTATCAGAAGCTGGGCACGGACGATATGGAGCAGCTGAGAGGAGAAGACGATGAATAATCTGATCGTATTGCCGCTTCTCATCCCGCTGTTCACGGCCGTCATGCTCATCCTGTTCAATCGCAGCCTGCGCGTGCAGCGATTCGCGAGCGCGGTCAGCATGGGCCTTCAAGCGATAACGGCCGCCGTAATCGTTGCCCGCGTGCATGGCGAAGGCATTCAGACGCTTCACATGGGCGGCTGGCTTCCGCCGTACGGCATCGTCTTCGTAGCGGACATGACGGCAGCGCTTCTCGTCCTGACGACGACGCTAACGGCTGGCGCTTGCGTCATCTATGCCTTTGCAACAATCGGCGAGAGCCGGGAACGCCATTATTTCTACCCGTTCCTTCAATTTTTGCTGGCCGGAGTCATCGGATCCTTCCTGACCGGCGACCTGTTCAACCTGTTCGTATGCTTCGAAGTGATGCTGATCGCATCTTATGCGCTAATCTCGCTCGGCGGGACAAGGCGCCAATTGCGGGAGACGTTAAAATACATCCTCATCAACATTCTGTCTTCGACGCTCTTCGTCGCGTCCGTCGCCTATCTCTACGGTACGACAGGCACGCTGAATATGGCGCACCTCTCCTTGCGCGTAGCCGAGCTGCAGCAAGGCGGGATCTTGACCGTAATCGCGGTGTTATTCCTGATCGTCTTCTCGCTGAAGGCGGGACTATTCCTGTTCTACTGGCTGCCCGGCTCGTACGGCGCACCGCCGGCCGCGATAGCTGCGCTCTTCGCCGCGCTGCTGACGAAGGTAGGGCTATATGCGCTTCTGCGCACGTTCACGCTGATCTTCTACCACGAGCCCGGCGTTACGCACACGCTGATCGGCTGGATGGCTGGAGCCACGATGCTGTTAGGCGCAATCGGCGCCGTCGCGTTCCATGACGTGAGGCGGATCTTCAATTATAACGTGATCCTCAGCGTCGGCTTCATCGCCTTCGGCATTGCGGTGTCCTCCGGAGAAGCGCTCGAGGGAGCTGTCTTCTATCTGGTTCATGACATGGTGGCCAAAGCGCTGCTGTTCTTCCTAGGCGGCATGATAATTACGGCGGCAGGAACGGATAAGCTCGGCGAAGCGGGCGGGCTCATGCGCACGCACCCCGTCATCGGCTGGATGCTGTTCGTCGCCCTGCTTGCGCTTGTCGGAATACCGCCGCTCAGCGGCTTCGCCGGCAAGCTGCTGCTCGTGCGAGGCGGATTGGCCGACGGGCAATATGTATTGGCCGCCATCGGCCTCCTCTCCAGCCTTGTCGTGCTCTATTCGCTGGTGCGGGTCTTCATGGCCATGTTCTGGGGCGAAGAGAAAGGCAACTCGGCATCTGCGCCTGCGAAGTTCAACGCTTCGACAATGACGGCCGTATCCTTCCTCTTCGTGCTCATGCTGGCCCTTGGAATCGGAGCGGAATGGATCTATCCGCTGATTGCGCAGGCGAGCGATGTGCTCAGCGATCCTTCGCTCTACATCGAAGCCGTGCTGGGAGGGGGCGAATAAAATGGGCATTCGTATCGCTCGCATGGTTCGTAAGCTCTGGGCAGTCGTGAAGCTGATCGCTCTGTTCTTCAAGGAGCTGTTCGTCTCCGGCTTCGCCGTCGTCAACCAGATTCTTCGGCCCGGTCTCCGTCATCTTCGTCCCGGCATCTTCGCCTACCGGACCGAGCTGAAGAGCGATTGGGAGATTACGCTGCTGTCCTGCCTCATCTGCCTGACACCGGGGACATTGACGCTGGAAGTATCGAGAGACGGCCATATCCTGTATATCCATGCGATGGATATCGGCGATAAGGCTGCCGTGACGGAACAGATTCGCGGCACGTTCGAAAAGGCGATCTTGGAGGTGACCCGCTAATGCAAGTGCTGCTAATCGCCTCGCTGGCCATCCTATCGATCGCCATGATCGGATGCACCTATCGGCTGCTGCGAGGGCCCGCGATGGCGGACCGGATCGCCGCGCTCGACATGATCGGGATCCTGCTTCTCTCCATGATCGCGGTGCTCTGCCTCTTATTCCGAACTGCCGTATACTTCGACATTATCCTGCTGATCGGGATACTGACGTTTATCGGAACGACAGCCTTTGCGCGCTACATCGAGAGGGGGGACGTCATTGAACGCGGACACGATGGTCAAGATCGGTGAATACGGCATCGGAATCGTCGTGTTGTTCGGCGCTCTGCTGAGTGCCGTCAGCGCGTTCGGGCTGATCAAGCTTCCGGATGTCTATCTACGCTCGCATGCTGCGACAAAGAGCGCGACGCTCGGCGTATTGTTCATTCTGACCGGCGCTTTCCTATACTTCCTGTTCTTCCTCGATCATGTCAGCATCAAGCTGCTGCTCGGGATCGTCTTCGTCTTCATCACTTCGCCTGTTGCAGGCCATCTGAACGGGAGAGCGGCCTATCGATCCGGCGTCTCCATGTGGAATGGAAGCGTCATGGACGATTTGAAGGACGTGCTGAAGAAGGAGCGGTCGGAACAGCAACATGAGCGTGGCAAGTAGGGACTGTCCATTGGGCCAGCATCCGTTGCAGTCCATGCAACGGAAACGGCACTTTAGTAGATAACTTGTGGTTTACGTTGCAATCCATGCAATGGAAGAGGGGCAGTTCACCTGGTGAACTGCCCCTCCTGCTTATTTCAGGTCGAAACGATCGGCGTTCATGACCTTGACCCAAGCCGCCGCGAAGTCGCGGACGAACTTTTCCTTGTTATCCTCTTGCGCATAAACTTCCGCAATGGCGCGCAGCACGGAGTTCGAGCCGAATACGAGATCGACCTCGGTCGCAGTGCGCACCGCTTCGCCTGTCCTGCGATCGCGTCCCCGGTACACGCCGCCTTCCCCAGGCGTCCATTGTATGCCCATATCCAGCAGGTTCACGAAGAAATCGTTCGTGAGCGTGCCGACGCGATCCGTGAACACGCCATGCTTCGTGCCGCCGAAGTTGGCACCCAGCACGCGCATGCCGCCGACCAGCACGGTCATTTCCGGTGCCGTCAGGCCCAGCAGCTGCGCCTTGTCGACCAGCAGCTCCGCCGGACTTACACCGAACTGGCGCTTCTGATAGTTGCGGAAGCCGTCAGCGATCGGCTCTAATACCGCGAAGCTCTCGACATCCGTCTGCTCTTGCGCGGCGTCTCCGCGCCCAGGCGCGAACGGAACCGATATGTCGATGCCCGCTTCACGTGCAGCCTTCTCTACCGCGGCGCTGCCGCCCAGCACGATGAGGTCCGCTAGGCTGATCGGCTTATCCAGCCCTTGCCGAACTTCTTCGAGGACCGTCAGCACGCGGTTGAGCCGTTCGGGCTCATTCGCCTCCCAATCCTTCTGCGGGGCGAGCCGGATCCGCGCGCCGTTCGCACCCCCGCGCTTATCGGAGCCGCGGAAGGTGCTGGCCGAGGCCCATGCCGTCGAGACGAGCTCGCTGACCGTGAGTCCGGCGTTCAGAAGCCTTGCCTTGAGCTGCCCGATCTCCTCATCCGACAGCTCATAGTCCGCTGCAGGTACGGGATCCTGCCAGATCAGCACCTCTTCGGGAACTTCCGGACCGAGATATCTGGCGCGCGGCCCCATGTCGCGGTGCGTGAGCTTGAACCATGCGCGAGCGAACGCATCGGCGAATTGTTCCGGATTCTCGTGGTAGCGGCGAGCGATCTTCTCGTACGCCGGGTCCATGCGCAGCGCCATATCCGCGGTCGTCATCATCGTCGGAACGCGAACGGACGAATCCTCCGCATCCGGCGCCAGATGTTCCTCCGCAGGATTGACCGGCTTCCACTGATGCGCGCCTGCCGGACTCTTCGTCAGCTCCCACTCATAACCGAACAGATTATCGAAGAAGCCGTTATCCCATTTCGTAGGATTCGAGGTCCAAGCGCCTTCGACGCCGCTCGTGATCGTGTCGCGGCCCTTGCCGGAGCCGTGCGTGCTAAGCCAGCCTAATCCCATCGCCTCTACCGAAGCCGCTTCCGGCTCAGGTCCGACAAGCTTGGCATCTCCTGCGCCGTGCGCCTTGCCGAACGTGTGGCCGCCGGCGATGAGCGCAACGGTCTCTTCATCGTCCATCGCCATCCGCCGGAACGTCTCGCGGATGTCGCGTGCGCTTGCAAGCGGATCCGGATTGCCGTTCGGTCCCTCCGGATTCACGTAGATCAAGCCCATCTGAACGGCAGCTAACGGATTCTCCAGCTCGCGGTCGCCCGTGTAGCGTGTATCGCCAAGCCATTCCTTTTCCCCGCCCCAGTAAATATCCTCTTCCGGATGCCAGACGTCCGCGCGCCCGCCGGCGAAGCCGAACGTCTTGCCTCCCATCGATTCAATCGCCACGTTGCCGGTTAAGATGAACAAGTCGGCCCAAGAGATTTTGTTGCCGTACTTCTGTTTAATCGGCCACAGCAATCGGCGAGCCTTGTCGAGATTGCCGTTATCCGGCCAGCTGTTAAGCGGCGCGAACCGCTGCGAGCCGCTGCCGGCGCCGCCACGGCCGTCGCCCGTCCGGTACGTGCCGGCGGAATGCCAGGCCATGCGGATGAATAACGGACCGTAATGCCCATAGTCGGACGGCCACCAGTCTTGACTTTCGGTCATGATTTGGCGAAGATCTTCTTTAAGTGCCTCATAGTCCAATTTGTTGAATTCGGCTGCGTAATCGAAGCTCTCGCCCATCGGGTTCGATTTGCGATCATGCTGATGCAGAATGTTCAAGTTCAGCTGATTCGGCCACCAATCCTTATTAACCGTTTGGCTGGGCTTATGGCTCGCTGCGCTGCCGTGATGGAACGGGCATTGTCCGGTCGTACCTGTCGTATGATTATCCATATTTGCTCCTCCTAGATTTATAATAAGTTCTTAATGATAATTATTATAAATAAGTTATAGCTTGTTTTCGATCGCAAATCAATGGTTATTGCTTCCAATTGACCGGGTACTGCCCCATTCATTCTATTCACCATCATGGCTGCAATAGAATCGTAGAACGGGCGGCGAATAGCAATCGTAAATCGCGAGAGGAGAACCTATAGTGAAGAGGATTGTATACATCGGTTTATTGGCCGGCTCGCTGCTCCTGTACGGCTGTGCTTCGGATACGGTAACGCAAGAGGAAGATCTCTATCGCTATCACAATTCTTATGTAGGTGACAACGGTGCGGTCGGCAATATTACGCGGCAACTGCCGAATCCGACCGGCGAGCAGATGAGCGGACTCGAACTGCAGACGACAGAAGAGCCATATGGCATCATCGTTCATTACGCTCAAGCGAAAATTAGCGATGAGCCCGAATCGGATTACAGAGAGCTCGCGCTCTTCAATGCCACCTATGTCCTTGCCTTGGTGCATAATGCGGATTGGGTCACATTCAACTTCGTCGACCAAACCTTCACCGTAACAAGAGAGAAATTGCAGAACTTGTATCAGAAAGACATCCGGGATTTTCGGAACGAAGAAGAACTAAGCCGTTACATTCAATCCTTCCTCGCCGATGAGAGTAAGGTGGCTGCATTCTTCGACTAAGCAAGCTGATCGGGCAAGAACGACGAACGCAGGCCGCCTTATGCGCGGTCTGTTCTGCTAGATGCAGCGCGATCGATGAACAACGTCGAATTCATGACCAGCGTGTCGTCAGGCGAGGTACAAGACAGCATTCTCCACCCGCGCTCCATCAGCTCCGACTCATCGATCGCTTCATACATGACCTGTTTGATCCCTGCAGCCGTACGAACGGCCGCTAACGGAGCCGGGGAAGTGAGCCGAATGCGTTCCAGCACCGCTGCCTTATTGTCAACGAGGCTTGCTACGAACACCTGGTTATAGGCGCTGTAATCGAACGCCGCTCCATCCACCAATAGGACCCGCACTTTATTCGCCAGCTCCATGCGCTCGAGCAACGCCCTTGATGCTCGATATGCCGCGGGATCGATCTCGAGACAGATGACCTCCACACGCCCTAACAGATGCAGAAGAATCGGACTGAGCGGCATCGGTCCGCTGCCGACGAATACGACCGTAGTCCGATCTGCCTGATCAAGCTCCGTTAAGCGGCGAAGCATAGACAACTCCTCGCTAACCAGGTTTATGTAGGCATTCCAATAAGGCAGCCCCCTGACGATATCCATCACAGGATCGGGGGATACGCATAATTGGTGCGAGTCGCTCATCTCGACCAGGAATTCGGCTTCCGATAATTTCCGTTGAAGATCGCGTCGATGCTTACGAACGTATTCATCGCCTAGAACGGACAGAACCTCTTCAGGCAGCAGAGAAGATCGCAGTTGGAGCGAGAGCCGTCTAATGAGGCTCGCAGCCCTATGATTCGCAGGGGACAGATCCGCTTCCGCATGCAGAAGCTCGTTCGTCTCGCGTATGCAAGCGATAAGATCGCGAGCGGCTCGCGTTCTCGGCCATTCGTCAGCTAGTAAGACAGTGCCTGCGCTTTCAACCTCCATTTACTCTTCCTCCTTCGTGCCACGCCGGGCCTCCTCTTCAAAATATATTCATGTGCACAATAGGATTAGTCCTATCATTCGTATACAGCGGGCTGCAGTCGCAAGAACGCAACAGCGACACCTTCCTGCCGGCAGGATGGTGTCGCTGTCTTGTCTCGCGGTATAATACTCTTGATTCCCTATAGCGAATCGACCTTGCAATGGATTGAAGAGGAGGCTCGGCAACATGAATGCAGCGAATTCCGGCAAGCTGGCGCTGGCGCTTGAAGGCGGCGGCGCCAAAGGCGCTTACCATATGGGCGTGGCGAGAGCCTATCTGGAAGCCGGCAGATCCTTCGACGCCATAGCCGGCACCTCGATCGGCGCCTTGAACGGAGCCGTCATCGCGCAAGGCGATTTCGAGACCGGGTATCAAGCGTGGGAACGGCTCGACGCCCGAATCGTCTTCGACATGAGCGACGAAGAGTACCGGCTGCTGATGCGGCGCAAGCTCGACTCGACCGCTCTGCGATACTTGGTCGCGAGCACGAAGCGGCTAATCGCGAGCAGAGGCATCGACACGCGCAAGATGCGCCGGTTCATCGAATCCCTCATCGATGAAGCCAAGCTGCGGGCATCCTCCGTCGACTTCGGCCTCGTAACGGTCTCCCTGACCGATCGTGCGCCGCTCGAGCTGTACAAGGCAGACATCCCGCAGGGCCGTATGTTGGATTATCTCATGGCCAGCGCTTCCTTCCCGGGCTTCCAGACGACCTTCATCGACGACAAAGCTTACATCGACGGCGGCCTGTACGATAATTGCCCCATCAACATGCTCGCGCTTCGAGGCTACACGAGCATCGTCGCGGTTCGCACGTTCGCGCTCGGCAGGAGGCGGAGGATCCGCTATCCCGGCCTCTCGGTTACGACGATCTCGCCCTCCGAGCCGTTAGGCGGCATCATGAGCTTCTACCCCGACGAAATACGCCGGGCCATGAGCATGGGCTATTACGATGCGCTACGGCAGCTGCGGAGCTTACACGGCCGCACTTACTGCGTCGACCTCGGCGGCTTAACCGAGGAGGCATGCGACGAGATGCTGGCTTCGCTGCCCGAGGCCAAGCTGCATGCGCTCGGGCGCATGCTCGGCGCCAGCGGCATTCCTGGCCGGGATCTGTGGAGCAAGGTCATCGTGCCGAGGCTGTCCGCCAGCATGCGCCTCCCGGCTGATGCCTCTTCCATTACCTTCGTCGTCGGCTTGACGGAGGCGCTGGCTTCTGCCAAGGGTATCGATAAATATGCCCTCCACCGTTTTCCAGATTGGGTGCTCGCCGCCATTAGCGGCCCTCTCAAGAATACCCGCAGCCTCAGCTTCCGCCAGGTAGAGCTCTGCATGGCCGCGCAGCGGATTCTGGAGAGCATTCGGCTGCCGATCAGCTAGATTCGCGACGCAACGGGATGCCCGGCGTTGACGTAACGAATGTATGCTTCCTGACTGTTCCTAAGCTGGGTATCCGTCACATTCGATGTGTCGTTGATCGTAAAATGGGGCATATATCGGGCATCGATATAGCTAACCAATGCTTGAATGGGCTTGAGCAATTCGTTAAGCGTGAATCGGTTCAAGCCGGACGGCTGGTAGGAATCAGCCGAGCCGTAAGTGGATACGGCAATCCCGATCTCTTTGCCCTTCATCTTGTCACCGCCGGGGCCGTAAGCCCAGCCGTACTGCAATACGTCGTCGAACCACCGCTTCAGCAGCGGAGGCGTGCTGTACCAGTAGAAGGGGTACTGGAAGATGACACGGTCATGTGCCTCCAACAGCGCTTGTTCCCTCGCGACATCGATCGCCTCGTCGGGATAAGCCCGATAGAGCTCGTGTATGGTGATATCGCTTTGTTCGTTAAGTGCCTCCAGCCATGCTCTATTGACTCGGGACTGGGAAATATTCGGATGCGTTACGATAACCAATGCCTTCAACCTGCAATCACTCCTCTTATTCGATAATGTTACGGAGCCGAAGACTCCTCCTCCCTCTGTCCTCCTTTCTTCTTCATGACTTACACCCGTATCTTACCCAATTCACTCACTTTAAGTAAGTACGCACTTTTTCGTGGAATACTTACGCTACCGTAAGCAATCTTGCTCCTATAGACATGCAAAAGGCACCTCGCGTCATGCGTCAGACGCGGGGTGCCTCTTAACGATACGCAATTATTGCGGGTACACAACTGAATAAGCGAGACTGCTCTAGGATGAGTGCTGGGAGGATTGATTGGACGGATTCTCCTCCTGAAATCGCTTGCCCCACTCTTCCAAGGACGTTATTGCCGGCCGAAGCGCTTCCCCGAGCTCCGTTAATTCATACTCCACCTTCGGCGGGACGACCGGGAACACTTCTCTGCTAATCAGCCCCGCTTCCTCCAATTCGCGCAGCTGCTCGGTCAGCATCTTATGATTGACTTCAGGGATCAATTTCTTGAGTTCGCCGTAGCGCTTCTTCCCGGACAGCAGCTTGCACAGGATGGACGTCTTCCAGCGTCCGGACAACAACGCTACGGAGAGATCGATCGGACATTGGTACGACTTCCCGTTGAATACGTAAGCGGTCTCTCTCATGATTGCGATGGTCATCACTTTCCTTTCGGTTCGTATGGAACGAAAAAGTGCATTCTTCCTTCCTTTCAATCTATTAGGTATGCTTTACAAAGTAAACCATTAATTCGGGAGGTGACACGTTTGCGCAAAACGTATTTGGCATATCTCGTATCGATAGCCGCTATGTTCGGACCCTTCGTGCAGACATTCTATACGCCGCTCTTGCCAGAGATGGCTGCTATATTCCGTACTTCGCCGACGATCGTCAGCTTGACCGTATCGGTATACCCGATTGTTTTTGCAATCATGCAGCTCATCTACGGACCGCTTATCGACAAATATGGGCGTCGCAAAATACTGCTTATCGGGTTTCTGTTCTACCTCCTGGCCACGCTGGGTGTTACGCTCTCGTATACCATTGAGTGGCTGATTGCATTTCGCATCCTGCAAGCGATAGGAGGCTCGGTGGGCTCCGTTGCCGCATTGACGGTGATCGGCGACCTGTTCGAAGGGAATCGGCGGGTTCGGGCAATGGGGGCGTATCAGATGCTCGTCGCGCTGGGTCCGGGACTCGGCCCGGTCTTCGGCGGATATATCGGGGAACGTTACGGCTTCTACCCGCTTCTCTGGGTATTGCTCGCGATCAGCACGGCGTACTGGCTGGTCGTCTTCTTCAGCTTGCCGGAGACCGGAACGAGCAAGGCTGCCGAGGAACGATTCGCGCTGCGACGGTTCACGGACGTTATGGCGAACGCAGCCGGCCAAGCGGTCATCCTGCTCGGCATCGTACAGTATACGGCATTCTATGTCTTGATCATTCTGCTGCCTTCGATTGCAGCCGATGGGTATCTACTCGATCCGACGGAGACAGGCGCTCTCTACTTGCCAGCTTCGGTCTGTCTCATGATCGGGAGTATCGTCAGCGGTCGCGTGCAGGCATTCGTGGAGATACGCAGAATGTTGATCGCGACCGCTGTCTTTAACGGGCTCAGCGTACTGCTCTTCGCCGCGCTGTCTTCCGTATCCTTGACTATGCTTGTCGCGTGTATATCACTCTTCGGCTTCTCGCTTGGCTTGTCGCTGCCGCTGCAGACCGCCTTGCTGTCTGCCGAACTCTCGCGCCTCCGCGCGACGGCTAACGGCGTCTATAATTTTTTCCGCTACCAGGGCATGACGATCGGTCCCGTCCTTGGTGCGTATCTATACCCCTATGGTTACGCCTCGATCTTCTACGTATTGACGGTCATCTATGGACTTGCAGTCGTCTTCATCTGCAGCCGAATGTATGCCAAGTCGGCCAGCGCAGCTGTATGACGCACGCTCTCACTGATACGGCAGCTCAATTCCTTGGTCGGAACGAATGGCGTAAACACATCGCGCGATAAAAAAAAGGATTGGATATTCGCCTGTTCGCGACATCCAATCCGGTTCTCGTGTCCGTTAATGCGAGACGGATTACGCAGGTTATTATCAATCTGTTGACGAATACGCTTCGCTATATTCCGCGTTATCTGCCCTACCTATTCGATCGATTCTATCGTGCAGATTTACTTCCTTAGGGTCAGATCTAATTCGAAGGTCTGGATGCCGGACGCTCGCAGACGCGGCATGACATTCGCAGCCGATAGGATAGACTCGGGATAATGGACGCCCCCCGGTACAACCGGTTCGCCGTCCAGCCCCAGGATACGCTCGATCGCCATCAGTGTCCCTAACGCAGTCAGATGCGCCTGACCGTTCGGGTCCGATACGATCAATCTTCTCCTTGCAGGTTCTCCGGATCTTAATTCGCCTTCGATGTCGATGTAGAGATCATGGGATGCCCGATTCCCGCTTCGCGTTCCGAGCGAATCGCCTTTCGTGAGGTCAAAGCGAATGCTTGCCGCACCCGTAACCGCAGCCATGCTAGGGACATCTAAGACACCCATCGGAAATCCGATCGTCTCATTGCCTTCCGATAGCACAATCTGTCTCGTATTCGTCGCGCTATCGATGGTCGACCATACGCGATCGCTGCGAACGAGCGCCCGCCCCATGAAGCCTGCACTGTCCTCTGCCGTCATCGGACCGATCGGGTCAAGCGGATCCTATAGCGCCGTCATCTCTATCGTGTCCACCCGACCGAAAGACTCCGCAGCATGAATGCCCGCCATTGTCATCACGCCAGCCTGCCAATGGCCGAGCAGCACGATCGGCCTTGCGGCGGACTTGCTTCGTGCGGCCATGACTGCCGGCGCAATCTCGTCGGCTAGCTTCGTTATGCCGACATGGGCCGCTCCCTTGAGCAGCGCCGCTTCGATCAGTGCATCCGATTTATCCTTCAAGGCTGCGATGATCAGATCGACTTTCTCTATCCCATCCAAGCTGCCCGGGTCATCGAGATCAATCCTTAACGTATCGCTATTCCCCAGTTGCTCCGCTAACGCTTCGCCCCGTTCGGGATTGCGGCCGGCAAGGATAATCCTAACATCCTTATGCGCCTCCCGGATCCGTCTTGCAATCGTGCCGCCGATCAAACCGTACCCGCCCGCGATCAGTATCGTTGCTGCCATCGTATCCCTCCATTCCGATTCCCCAAGCTTCCGCTCAGGGTCGATACCAGCATACAAGCCGCGGTCTCCCTTAGGAATGATGAATGGCGCATTCGGATTGATCGATCGTGCAAACGTATCCTTTAATCCACAATCTCCAATGTTATCTTGTAATGGTAAATCCCCTTGCCGACGCGATATTCATCATGGATGTTCTTCGTCCAGCCGTTGTCTCCACCCAGTCCCGCATGCTTATGATCGATATGGAGGAACACGGAATCGGAAGCGCCCAGCTCGTCTGCATAAGCGGCATTCTCTGCCTGTTCGACGCTATAGGGATGGATATCGAAGTGGAAGTGTCCCGCTCCGGTCACCTTGACTTTGCGGTCGTCCGCGGATACGTATAGGTAGCGTACGTCTTCCTTGCCGCCGCATTCGACGGGCTTGATGTATGGTACATGCTGCTCCTCCACGGTACTCTCGTACAAGCCTACGAATGCCGAAATTTTGCGATCCGCGTAGTTCTCCCACGGCCCGCGGCCGTACCATCGGATGCGGTTCCAATCGGAGGCGAAAGCGAATTGAAGCCCGATTCTAGGAATCGTATCGACATCGGCATTGTTCGCGACGGTGTTCGAGATCTCGATGCCTCTTCCGCCGATCGCATAGTCGGTCTGCGTCTCGATGCATCCATGATAGAGCGCGTGAACCTGTATGACCACGCGAGACGGTGCCGCATACACGCGAATGCGCTTGATCTCCTTGCGGTTCTCGTTCTCATGGAGCCCCAGCGCGCTCCACTCGTCCGCATAGTTCGGCGACCGATGAGGGATCCCTTCATCGATTCCCGTCGGTGCGCGATAGAATTGATTTTCGCCGCCCGTGAAGTATTCCTTGCCGTCGCAGGTCACGGAGAGGAATGCTGCGGCCGTCTTCGAGAAGACGACATGCATTCGATCACTGCGAATATGAACCTCATCCGCCGTTTCCTCCAACTGGAGGGGGCCATTCTCGATATCGCCGGCATGCAATCGGTAGTTCGAGCCTTGAACCTCGAACTGACAGGCATAAATACAGCTTCCTTTAGACGCGTAGAAGGTCTCTTCGTCCAAGAGCGCATAGAAGTTCAGGAACGCCTCCCCGGTAACCTGGGACGGATCGAACGGAGCGTCGAACGACTCGACCGAAGCGGCCGGCGTGTCGAATTTGCGCAGCGTGCCGCTCTCGGCAACTTGTCCGTCGCATACGAGCTCCCAGCGGATCGTCAGATGACGCAAGTCCCGATGCGTGTAGTGATTGCGAATCCGGTACCCGCTGAGCACAGGAACGCTATACGGGACTTCGTAATATTCGATCTGCACAGGCGCTTGCACATATTTGATCTCGTTCGCAGCCGGCTTCGGCGTCAGATCGGGGAACACGATGCCGTTCAGGCACATGTCGGGCGCGGCGTCGAGAATATCCTCTTGGAAGCCGCCGCCGTACACATATTTCGGGACCCCGGTTTCGGCGTAACGGACCAGTGCCTTATCTTGGAAGTCCCAGATGAACCCGCCCTGGAACCGCGGATACTTGTGAACGAGATCCCAGAAATCCTTGAAATTGCCGTTGCTGTTGCTCTTCGCGTAGGCATACTCGCACATAATGAAAGGCCGCAAATCCTCGCTGTTGGCCATCACATCAAGGATCCAGTACTCCGCGGGATACATCGCCGCTATAATGTCGGTGATATTGGCCGGTGGATTATTGGATTCATACTGCACGTACCTCGTCTTATCGTATTCCTTCACCCAGCCGTACATCGCCGCATGGTTGGCGCCGTAACCGGATTCGTTGCCGAGCGACCAATAAATAATGGACGGATGATTCTTGTCGCGAAGCACCATCCGCGTCATGCGCTCCATGTAGGCATGCGTCCACACCGAAGAGGCGCTTAGCTGACCGCCGAAGCCGTGCGTCTCCACATTCGCTTCATCCACGACGTACAGGCCCAACTCATCGCAGAGGTCGTACCATTCGATCGCATGCGGATAGTGGCTCGTCCTTACCGCGTTGATGTTCAGCGACTTCATGACCGCAATCTGCTCGCGCATATACGCGGTCGATACGACGCGTCCGGTCTCGGGGCGATGGGCATGCAGATTGACCCCCCTGACGATGAGCCGCTTCCCATTGATCCGCATGACCCCGCTCTTATCGATCCGAATTTCGCGGAAGCCAACCTTGGCACGCTCGATATCGACGACGTTTCCGTCCGGATCGACCATCTCCAACACCAGCGTGTACAGATACGGCGTCTCGTCGCTCCATAGGTTAGGCCGGTCCACGGATTGACTAACCTTCGCCACATACAGCTCTTGCAGGTAAAACCCGCAATCCGCGAATTTCGGCGTCTCGAATTGGGTCACCAGTCGTTGCTCGCGATCGTATAACGACATACGGACATGGGCATCCCCATAGCAGTCCGCTTGGTTATTCGGGTATACCGTCACGGCTAATTCCGCTTTCGTGTAGTCGCCCGAGAAGTGCGTTTCGACCTTATAGTCATGAATACGCATCCGAGGCTTCGCATAGATCAGAACATCCCGGAATATCCCGGACAGATGCCAGTAGTCCTGGTCCTCCATATACGTGCCGACGCCGAAGCGCATCACCTGAACCGCTAAGCGATTCTGACCGGCTTGCAGGAAGTCCGTAATGTCGAAGGATGCATTCAGCTTGCTGTCCTGCGAGAACCCGACGAGCCTGCCGTTCAGCCACACATAGAAGCAGGACTCCACGCCGGCAAAATCGATCATGACATCGCGCTGGCCAAAATGCTCCGGAACCTCGAACGTCATGACGTAGCATCCGGTTAGATTATCCTCAGGAACATGCGGGGCATTCAACACATATTTATCCTTCTTGAGCTGGATGCCATGGTAAGCATCCGCTCCAGGGCGATGAAAAGGATACTCGGTATTCGTGTACACGGGCTTGCCGTAGCCGGCAAGCTCCCAATGCGAAGGAACCGCAATATTGTCCCAGTCCGATACATCGTATTCGGGGTCATTGAAGCTGCGATCTACCGCCTCCGGAGATGGATATAGCTTGAACTTCCACGTGCCGTTCAGGCATTGGATATATTTCGAAGCTCTTCGATCTCCGCTCAGCGCCTGCTCTACCGACTCATACGCGCCATACGGCTCATGCATCGGGTAACGATTCATGTGGGTGATATAAGGATTTTCCCAGTCTCGGTTAGGTCTCATCTGTAGCTTGCGCTCCTTCCATTGTTCCGAATGGTTGTACGTTACATCTCGACACCCTTATAATAGGTAGAAGAGAAGCCGATGGGAATGGTAGAATTGGTATTTCATTTATCCACTTTGGTAGGAGCATAGAATATGAACTATGAGGATATCACCGACAATGACGTCGTGTATCGCTGCATCGGCGACGATTTCGACAAAGGTATCGTATCCTGCGGCTTCATGCGGAAGCGAAGCGCGGAACGCTCGCAATACGACTTCAAGATCGGCTATTACAGCTGTCTTGTGGTCCTGCAAGGCAGCGGACGCTATATTGCGGACGACGGCACGATGATTCCGCTCCGCGCGGGCGACTTGGTGCAGCGAATTCCCGGTCGTCTCCACTCCACCGAAATCGAGCCGGACGGCGATTGGATCGAGTTCTATATCAGCGTCGGATACCCAGTCTACCATTACTTAAGTACGCTGGGGATCATTCATGCCGACCAAGCGGTGCAGGCAACGCAGCTTGCAAGCGACTGGCTTCCCGACTTCACGGCCTTGCTCCATCAGCTTAAAGGCGCTGCAGACGATCGACTCCCCCATGTGCTGATACAGGCGCAGGAGCTCTTGATCCGCATGCACAACAGCGCCCGCTACACGCAGCAAGATCATCAGGAAGACAAGATGGCGAAGGCCTGCCACTTGATCGGCTCCTCCTATAATATCCATTACGACGTGAAGGAAGCCGCGGCCGCTTTGAACATGGGATACGAGAATTTTCGTAAGCGCTTTAAAGATGCGGTAGGGATGTCGCCTCAGCGCTATCACGCCCAACATCTCATGAGGCAAGCCAAAATGATGCTGTTATCCGGACTTCCGATCAAACACGTAGCCGCCAGTCTTGGTTACGGGGACATCTATTCCTTCACCAAGCAATTCACGAAGTCGGAAGGCATGCCTCCGGGGCGCTATGTGAGGGGGAACTCGCGATGATCAAGGAAATGTTCAACCGCGTCGAGTTAAAATATCTCATTCCGTTCGCCGACTATCTAGCGATCGCCGGTATCCTCGAATCGCGCATGGCATTCGACCGCTTCGGCGACCGACTCGGCCGCTACAAGATTACGAGCCTCTACTTCGACTCGCCTGGCCATCATGTCTACTTCGAGACCGTCAACCGCCTGCCGATCCGGCAAAAGCTGCGCATGCGGCTATACGAGCGGCCTGCCGATTCCAACCTTGGCGCCGAGCCTAACACCGCGCTTAGCGGCGGCCGCTTGCTGCGACCCGTATTCTTCGAGCTGAAGCAAAAAAATAATAACCGCATTCACAAACGAAGGACCGTGATGGAGCTGCAGGAAGCCAGTCGTTTTGTGCAAGCGCAGGAGGCAGCGGCTGAGGATTATGCCTCCTCCAACCTGCAAGTGTTGCGAGAAATCGTTCATTTCAGCAGCCGCCATGCGCTGATGCCGCGCGTCATCGTGGAATACGAGCGGCAAGCTTTCGAAGGCATAGAGGATGAAGACCTGCGCGTCACGTTCGATTATCGGCTCGCATGCCGGCACGATGACCTGCGGTTGGACAGCGGTGCCGCAACCGTACCGTTCGTCGACCCGAACCTCGTCATTCTGGAGGTCAAGGTCAGGCAGAGCGTGCCGCTATGGCTGGCGAGAGTACTCAGCGAATACCGCTGCGAAATGCGTGGGGTATCGAAGTACTGCTCGAGCGTCGACACGGTATGTCCGATCAGCGATACGATCAGCGAGCGAAGACGATTATTCCACAATCCGCGTATTGGAGGACTCTCAGATGGAACAGCAATTGGCGCAATTTGAACTTTTTCGCGATGCATCCACGAAGTTGACGCTGCTGGAAGGACTGGCGGCGATCTGCCTTACTTTCGCGCTTACGTTACTCATTACCTATGTGTATCGCGTCACTTACGCCGGACGCAACTATTCCCAATCGTTCGTCCATACGATCATTATGATGAGCGTGGTCGTAGCGGTCATTATGATCGTGATCGGCAACAATATTGCGGTCGCGTTCGGCCTTGTCGGCGCATTCTCCATCATCCGCTTCCGGACGGCGATGAACGATCCGAAGGACATCGCCTTCATCTTCTTCGGCATGGGGGCCGGCATCGCTTGCGGACTCGGCTTCTACCTGCTCTCCATCGTCTTCACGGTCACGGTCTCTGCTGTCGTCTACGCGCTGCAGCTGTTCAACTACGGCCACAGGCAGGCGGAGCAGCGGCTGCGCATCCTGGTCCCGGAGAATGTGGAGTACGCGCGATTATTCGACGATATTTTCCGCGAGCGGCTGGATTCGTATGTGCTCAATGAGGTGGAGACGATCAATCTCGGGACGGCCCTGCAGCTGGAATACGCGATTCGGATGAAGCGCGGCGTGGACGAGAAGCAATTCATCGATGCGATCCGAGAACGGAATGCCAATCTGAAAATCTCGCTCGGCATGCAAGGGGTCGGTCGCTGATATGCACAATACGCGACCTATCACCGACATTCGCAAGAAGCTGAGGATGATCGTAGCCGGACTCCTCGCCATGTGGCTACTTGCCTATCTCATCGCGCCGCCGGCACGCGACAATGCGGAGCCTGCAGCTGCGGATGCTGCGGGGCAAGAAGCGGGGATTCCCGGCGTTGCGGAGCCTGAGGCGCGTGCTGCTGGGGAGGCTTCGGAGCTTGCACGCCCCGTCTTCTCCGAGCCCGGGGGCTTCTACTCCGAGCCTATCGCATTGTCGATCACTGCTGCCGGTCCCGGTACGAGCGTGCATTACACGCTGGACGGGTCCGAGCCGACGGAACAATCGCCGGTCTATACGGCTCCGATTGCGATCAAGGACAGGTCGGATGAGGCGAACCTATTCGCCGATATCGAGACGACCCGCGAGGGCTGGATCAAGCCGCCCAGCGTGTTCAAGGGAACCGTCGTCAGGGCAGCGGCCATCGCCGCGAACGGGACCAAGAGCCAGGTCGTCACCCAGACCTACTTCATCCACCCCGAAGGAACCGATCGCTTCAGCTTGCCGGTCATCTCGCTTGCTACGGACGGGCGGCATTTCTTCGACGATGATACCGGAATCTATGTGCCAGGCAGCTTGTATAAGAATGTCGTCCCGGAGCGACCATGGGAGAACCCGGCCAACTATACGCAGAGCGGCCGCGAATGGGAGCGACCGGTGAGCGTGGAGTTTTACGAGCGGGACGGCACGCAAGGCTTCTCGCTGAACGCCGGGGTCCGCATCCACGGCGGCGCGACGACCGCCAATCCGATCAAGAGCCTGCGACTGTATTTTCGCAAAGAATACGGCCAAGGGAGGCTCAACTATCGCCTCTTCCCGGATCGCGATTACGAGAAGTTCGATGTGCTGGTGCTGCGGTCATCCGGCAATGACCATGACGGCTCGCTGTTCCGCGATGCACTGATGCAGCGGCTGCTAGAGGAAGGGCATACGTCGGTCGATACGCTGGGCTACCGGCCGGCCGTCGTGTTCCTGAACGGGGAGTATTGGGGCATCCATAACATTCGCGAGCGGGCAGACGAAGAATACATTGCGGAGAAGTACGGCATCGACCCGAACCGGATCGATCTGCTCGAGTTCAATGCCGAGCCGATCGCAGGCGACGCGGACCATTATAATGCCATGATTCAATACCTGAAGGACCATGATATCCGCGAACGGCAGCATTACGAATATATACAGACGCAGTTGGACGTCGATAATTACATCGATTACATGGCCGCCCAAATCTACTACAACAACACGGACTGGCCCGGCAATAACATTCGCATGTGGCGCGAGAAGACAGACAGCTATTCGCAAGGCGCGGCATACGGAAGAGACGGCAGGTGGCGATGGATCGTCTTCGACACGGACTTCGGATTCGGCATGTATGGCAAGGAGAACTACAAGCATGATACGCTGGCGTTCGCAACGGCACAGAACGGCCCGGATTGGCCCAATCCGGAGTGGTCCACATTCCTCTTGCGCACGCTCCTGAAGAACGACGACTTCCGCGAACGGTTTGCCGGCAGATTCGCCGATCACTTGAACGGCACCTTCGCGCCGGAACGGGTCGTCAAGCTCATCGAATCTTTCGAGCAGGGCATTGCGGCGGAAATTGACGAGCATATCGAACGCTGGGGCCGCCCGTATAGCTACGGGCATTGGAGCGAGCACATCGAGACGATGAAGACCTTCGCGCGGGAGCGCCTGTTCTATGTACGCCAACATCTGAATGATCATCTGCTGCTGGGCGGGCAGTCGCAGCTGCGGCTTACCGGCATGACGGCCGGCGGCAGCGTCAAGGTAGGCAGCATGGAAGTGAACGGCGCGGAACGCGAGTGGGAAGGCTCGTACTTCCAAGGCGTCCCCGTCATGCTGACAGCCGTGCCGATGCCGGGTTACCGCTTTGCAGGCTGGTCGGGAGACCGGAATAGCGCAGAAGCATCGCTCGAGCTCAGTCTCACCGGCGATCTAACGTTGACGCCCGTGTTCGAGCGAGACTAGCGGCAATAGAAACAGCAGCCGGAATCGATCCGGCTGCTGCAGCGCTTATACAGAAGACAATATAGATCAATTGATCTTGACCAACTGCCACTGCTGATTCAGGTCGCCGCGGTACTGGTTCTGCACCAGCTTCGCGCCGTCGGCCGTCGACGCTCCCTGAACCTCAACCGCTCTGTTGCTGTTCACGTTCAGAATGCAATAGTAGCCGTTGCTCAGCTTGATGATGCGGAATCGCTGAGCGGTGTTGGCGAAGTCCTGCATCAATTGAATCGCCTCACCGTTGTTCTTCGTGCCGTTGCGTACGTCCATGACTTTGCCGTCGCTGGAGCTTACGCTTTTCAATCGGTACTGATTATTGTAAGTTCCCATATCGTCCACGACCCACTGCTGAGCGGTCGCGTTGTTGCCCTGCCATTGCTGCAGCTGGAGATTATTCGAATTCTGTCCGCCGGGCACGTCGATCATTTTTCCTGACGCGCGGTTAACGAAAGTGTACGTGGCTCCGTTCGTCACCCCGTTCCAGATGCCGTTCCAAGGCAGCAGCTGCGCCCGCTCGTAATACCATTCGAATATGAATCGGGCCATGCCGTCTCTAGACGCATTGCCGTCATAGAGCAAGCCTGCCGTCGGGTCCGCGAACGAGCTTCTCGTGCCGGGCTGCAGCAAGAAACCGTTCATATGAACCGCGATGCTGACATTTCCGGCCGCCGTGAAGATGGCTTTCGTATTCTTGCCGAAGCCTGCATTCGTTCCGTCGAATAGCGTCCAATAGCTGGAATCCCCCGGCTGCCATTTGAACCAGGTCGTCTCCGTAATATTGATCGGATAATTGTCCGCGCAAGGCTTAATGTTCGTATTCCATTGCTGCTGGAGCGTCGCATAGTTATCGTTCGCGCCATACCCCGGGTACCAATGGACCGAATACCCGACATTGTTAAGCGGATCGGACAGCGGATGCGACGCGCATAGCTGATAATATTGATCCCAGCCAAGACCGGCCGCCCAGATCACATTGTCCGCTCCTTGGTTGCGAATCGTCGAGATCATGGAATTCTGGAAACTCCGAAGCGCGTTCCAGTGGGCAACGAAATTCGAATCGGCCGGGTGTCCTCCCCATGTTCCGTTCGCGTACGCGAGAACCGGTTCGTTCACGAGCTCGAACATGACGTTGTCCGCGCTCTTGATACCGTTCTGGGAAGCGAGGTAGCCCCAGATTTGGTTGAACTTGTCCAAGTTGGCTTGCGTCGTCGCCTGATTGTTCTGCAGCTCAAGTCCGAGCGTGACATACACGCCTTTCGTCTTGGCGTAGTTGATGTACGGAATAATGACGTTCTGCGTGACGGCCTGCAGACCGGCGAAATTGTACGTTCCCGCCGCAACGTCACCCATATCCTCCCTGTCGATAAAGAGGCGGACCTGGTTCATGTACCAGCCGTGGTCATTGCCGTACTTGGGAGAGGTGCTTGCGAACGTATCGGTAATATCTTTCAGATAAGCAAGTCTAGCGGCATAGCTGTTTCCTCCATGCAAGTTGAGATAATAGTTGCTGTTCTGATACGTCCAGTAAGAGCCCGTAGGTTGATGCCACCCGCTGAGGAGCACCGGTTGACCGCTGCCGTTCACCAACTGGTTGCCGCTTACATGAAGCTTTGTCGGCGTCATGCCCGACCAAGCCTCTGCCGAATTGCCGATCGCCATCAGCGGCGGCAGCAGAAGCGCCGTTATCAACAGCAGCTTCGCGATCCAGCCCAATCTTTTCATTACTTACCATCTCCTTTGCCTTGTTTATTTTGTATGTGAATTCATGGGTGTACGGCATGAAGATGCGCCCTATCCTTCTCTACTCGAGAGGAATAGGGCGCATGGCGCTGTTATTCTAAGTTGTTGTTCGCCCTTGCTTCGACTTGCGCAGCAGTGAATGTAACCGCTGTCATATTTAAAGCTTATAATCGCAGTCCGGATCCAACAACCTGTCTATCAACACCTCTATGACCTATCAAATGCTAGGAGTTGGCTCCTTGCCGATTTCATCTGAGCATGCGGAAAAACCGCGAAGGCCCGGCTTTCTCCTTCGCGGCAGTTAACCTTTCTATGGCGCATTCTTATCTCAACGTTTGTAATGCGCCGCTCCATGCAATCACTTGATCGAGCATGGCGCTCACGTTATTGAGGTGCAAATCCTGCGGTTTAAACACCGTACCGTTCTCGAAGTCCGTGAATAAGGACAACGTCGGGTGTACGCGGACATCAGCGATCATCAATTCGCCCATGATCCCGCGCAGATGCTCGGCAGCGCGAGCGCCGCCCGTCGAGCCGTAACTTACGATTCCCGCAGCCTTGTTATTCCATGGCTCCCGCGCAAAATCCAGTGCATTCTTCAATGCTCCCGTAATGCTATGATTATATTCTTGAACAATGAACACAAACCCGTCTAAACTTGCCAGTTTTTGATTCCATGCCGCAATTCCAGGCTCCGTTCCATCCGTCGTTCCCAAGAACGGCAATCGATAATCCGCAATATCCACGATCTCGTAATTCGCGTCCCCGCGTTTGTCTGCGATCCCTTTAACCCACTCTCCGACCTGAGGGCTTACGCGTCCTTCTCGCGTGCTCCCTAGAATAATCCCGATGTTTAACTTTGCCACCGTTGCTTCCTCCTTGTTGGTATGCCCGAATAGTTTGTCCAAGAATCCCATTTGCTCGCACCTCCGCGTTAATCCTATCCCCCATAATATTAAACCCGTAACAATACGCGATTACCGGACGGATCGCTCGTTATGAATGCTCCTCTCTCCTCGACGACAGTTGCGCCGATATCCCGTAAACGGACTGCGGCACGATCCCTTGCTGCATCGTCGGGATAGATCAACGTAAACGATTGGAGTCCGACCCGGTTAGCAGGCGCCATTGGCGCGCCTACGCCGTTCCACGTGTTCAGGCCGATGTGATGATGATAGTTGCCGGTCGAAATAAAAAGCGCCTGATTCCCAAACCGATTCACGACTTCGAAACCGAGGCCCTGCGTATAGAAACGCTCTGTCATCGCCAACTCCGATACATGCAAATGAATATGCCCCATCACTGTATCGGGAGGCAGCCCGTTCCACGCTTGCTGATCCGCCCCCGAGAGAAGGTCCCGAAAATCCAACGGATCGACAGCCATCTCCACTTCGCCGTCCTTCCAGTGCCATTCCGAAGGTTCACGGTCCCTATAAATTTCGATGCCGTTTCCGTCCGGATCCGACAAGTATAGCGCTTCGCTGACAAGATGGTCGGAAGAGCCGAATCGTAATCCGATCTTGGCGAAATATTGTACGATCCGCGCCAGATCGGAGCGTTCCGGTAGGAGAAGTGCGAAGTGGTATAACCCTGTCGTCTTCCCCTGGATCGGTTCAACGTCGTCCGGCTGCTCGATGGACAATAGAGCCGTCTTTCCGTCTGCGGTAAGCTTCGCCGTGTTTCCCGCGCGTTCCAGGACCTTGAATCCTATCACTTCTTGATAAAAAGCCAACGCGCGCTCCAGGTTCTCCACTTTCAGATCCACTTGCCCGACGTAGGTGTTGGGTTTGCCGTGAAACGTATTCATGTCGTACACCTCCTCCATGATACGAATGTGATCTCCATATTCGCCTTTGTTCATGCAAATAGACATCGTTTCGTTATTACATTTTTTATAGTTAATTACTTTATGTAAGTAATTATAGATAACAATCTCACTGCCGTCAAGTCCTTTTCTTGCCGCGGCTCCGATTCGACGTTGGTACAGACGTATCGGGCTACCCGATCTCTACTTTCTTGTCATCTCTTTACCATCGTATAAAGAAGCGGTTTTTGGGGTTGAAACCGTCGCCATGAAAGCGCTACAATGAACATTCATAAGGAACCGAAAGCTTGATCAACTTATCATTTCTCATGGATTGGAGCGGTTTAACATGTCTTTATTATTTATCAATGCAGGGCGCAAGTTTGGCACGATCAACAAAAACATTTACGGCCATTTTGCGGAGCATTTGGGACGAGGCATATACGAAGGGATTTATGTCGGTCCTAACAGTCCGATCCCCAACGTCCGCGGCTTGCGTACAGACGTCGTGGATGCTTTGCGCCATATCCGCGTTCCGGTGTTGCGCTGGCCCGGCGGTTGCTTCGCCGAATATTATTATTGGAAGGACGGCGTAGGCCCCGATCGCAAACGTATCGTGAATGCGGGCTGGGGAGGCGTGGTGGAGGACAATACTTTCGGCACGCACGAGTTTCTGGACCTGTGCGAACAGATCGGGAGCGCTGCTTACGTAGCTGCGAATGTCGGCTCGGGAACGGTGCGCGAGGCAAGCGAATGGATCGAATACATGACGTTCGATGGCGAATCCCCGATGGCCAACTGGAGACGGGAGAACGGCCGGGATAAGCCCTGGAAGGTGGAATTTGTCGGGATCGGCAACGAAAACTGGGCTTGCGGCGGCCATATGCGGCCGGAATA
>JAEZCJ010000066.1 GCA_023433615.1 Bacillota bacterium
GCCGATCACGATGAACAGCGTCAGAATCCACGCATTTTTCTTCATCTTCCAACGTCCCTCGCCTTTTTTTGACACTTGTCCTATATTATACGTTGGAAGCTTCAGGTTTACAATGCGTCAAAAGCGCCCCATCCATTCCTTCCAAGCGAAAACAGCCTCCATTAATTGCGATTGCGCCTTCCATAAGTGCGCGCGCGATACGTTGGTCTCATAGGCCTCCAGCGAAGTCGATGCGCCCTCGATCGCTTGAGCCAAGCGCGTATAATCATCCCGATGGTCGGCGATCGTTCCCTTGCTGAACACGGCGGCGGCTTCATTCCATGCATCGTAAGCGGCTCTCCAGTCCGCCCTCTCCATATCCGACAGCGGTTCAGGGTCGCCGGCCGACAGGGCGGTTGCCGTGAGATCGCCGACCGTGCGGATATAGGCATCTGACGCATTCATGAAGCGGATCACCTCTTCCGCTGTTCCGTCATGACCGATCCCTTCCACCGCCGGAATTTGAATCGTCTTCACGAACAATTCGGCCACGTCCAATTGATCCCCTAGCGCCGTGGCTTCCGTCTTGTCGGGGGCGATGCCCGCATACACCCGAAAGCCGTTCAGCGTATCCGCCGCGGCGGCATATCCCTTGTCCTTCAAATCCGCGAGCGCGGCGTTCATCCCTTCGACGCTGCTGAAAACGCCGAACTGAAGCATCGCATAATGCCGCTCGGGCAGGGGGACGGCCAGCATGCCTGCTGCATCCGTCGGCTCCGGCGCAGCGTCATCGCCGGCCGAGCCGCCCTGCCCCCCCTTCGCGCCGTCAACAGCTGTGTTACCGTCGGCGGAATCGGTGTTCACAGACGCCGCATCCGCTTCGTTCACGCTGGCCGCATTCGTCGGCGCCGGCGAGGCCTGGTCGGCGAACAGCGATAGCACGACGTATCCGAACAAAGCGCCTGTCAATAGCGCCCCCGCGACCGAGGCGAACACCTTGAACCAAGACGGCCCCGTGCGCCGCCGATGCACGAGGTAACCGGTGTACGGCCCCGATTGGCCGTCAGAGTCGGCATCGCCTGCTGCGAACGCAAAGTCCGGATCAGCCTTGTCGAAATGGCTTGCGGATGCGCCGGCACGCGCATCGAATGGCGCTGCCGACGGTACTGCAGGTTGTGCTATGCGCGGAACTGCGGGCGACGCGGCTTGCGCACCCGGGCTGTCCGCGTCGCCCAGCGGAACGACGTCCTGCGGCAGAAGCGGCATCGTCCGTTCATGATCGTCCATCGTCGGTTGCGGATCGTCTCCCCCCCCTGGAACCGAGCGCA
The DNA here is from genome assembly GCA_023433615.1 of Bacillota bacterium. Lineage (GTDB taxonomy): Bacteria > Bacillota > Bacilli > Paenibacillales > Paenibacillaceae > Paenibacillus_I. The sequence goes on from JAEZCJ010000066.1 coordinate 1,308, forward strand.
TTGGATCCGGCTCGCGTGCTTGTTCTATGGCATGAACGATTGTCTCGTTACGGCTTACGTCATCAGCGCTTCTACCGCGCGCGTCCCTCGGAGCATGGCCGTCCATCTCGCGGATCAGCCGTTCCAACGCATGCGGGTCGTCCTGAAAGGGACTCTTCCAAGGGGCGACGTCCTGCGTGAATTGCAGCTCCTCCGGATAGAGCGGCACCACCTTGCGCTCCGCTTCCGTATCGCGCGCCGGCGGTTCCGCTGCCCGCCGTCTGCCCTGTGCATTGTTCTTTCCGTCGAATCGATACGTGATACGCGCATTCGGGTTCATGAGGCATCTCTCTCCTTGTCCTTTTCTAGCGGTAGTTCAAAAAGTCCGATTGTGACCGCGAAGAATCTCGAGAAGTTATTTCGGCATCGAATCTTGAACGCTAGCGCAATTTTAAGCGCATGCTTACGATGTGCGTTTCTACGAAACGCTGGAGGTGCTCATGTAGATCTGTCTACAAGCGTATGCTTCCGATATGCGTTTCCTATGGAAACGCTGGAGCTCTCAATTGCTGCTATCGTCCAATTTTTTGAACCTGAATCTCTAGTATCAATCTATGACGAGAATGAGAGATTTATGATTGCTTGCGAGATAAAAAAGAGCCGCCCGCGGGATCCATGGGATCCTCCGCGGGCGGCTGCCTGCCGTCCGTATCGCCTTACGTAGATGCCGGTTTGCCGCCGCGAATCTGATCGGCCAACGCGTCGGCCACCTTCCAGATATCGCCCGCTCCCATCGTGACGACGAGATCGCCTCTCGTAACATGCTGCGAGAGATAGCGCAGCACATCGTCCTTGGTCGGCTCGTAGCGCGTGTTTCCGTTGCTGTTCTGTACGATCAGCTCGACCAGCCGCCGCGAATTCACGCCTTCGATCTGCGCCTCGCCTGCCGGCGAATAAATATCCGTGATGATGACCTCGTCCGCGTCCGCGAACGCCCGGCTGAACTGCTCGAGCAGGAAGTAGGTTCGCGTGTACCGCTGCGGCTGGAACACGGCGATAATTCTTTTGCCCGTCGACTTCGCAGCCTGGATCGTCGCCTGAATCTCGGTCGGGTGATGCGCATAATCGTCGATGACGAGGATGTCGTTCGCCTCGCCGAGCACTTGGAAACGCCGCTTCGCGCCGCGGAACAATTGAATGGCTGCCGCAATCTCGCCGAATGGAATGCCCGCCTCGAGACAAGTGATGACCGTTGCGAGCGCATTGCTCACGTTATGCCTGCCCGGCACGGACAGCTCGACGCGGCCCAATTCGGCACCGTGCTTGGTCACGGTGAACGCAACCTTGCGATCGCCGAGCGCGATATCGTCTGCGCGGTAGTCTGCTTCCTGATCGATCGCGTACGTGACGATCGCGCCGGCCGCAGGAAGCTGCGGCAGCAGCTCGCGCACGTTCTCGTCGTCCACGCAGACGATCGCTTGGCCCCCCGGCTTCACTTGTCCCAGAAACTGGACATAGGCAGACTTCAGCTTACTGAAGTCGCCGTCGTAATTCTCGAGATGGTCGGCTTCAATATTCGTGACGATTGCCGTCTGCGGATGGTACTGCAGGAAGGAGCCGTCGCTCTCGTCGGCTTCCGCGACGACATATTCGCCCTTGCCGGCCTTGGCGTTCGTCCCGACATTGACGATCTCGCCGCCGATGATGTACGTCGGGTCCAGACCGCAAGTTTCCATGACGAGCGCGATCATCGAAGAAGTCGTCGTCTTGCCGTGCGCGCCCGCGATGGCGATCCCCTTGCCGCGATTCATGAGTCGTGCCAGCATCTGCGCGCGATGAATGACGGGAATGTTGCGCGCTTCGGCCTCCTTGCGCTCTACGTTATCCTTGGGCAATGCCGTCGAATACACGACCAGATTCGCCCCGTTAATATGGTCCGCTTCGTGGCCGATATAGATTTGCGCGCCTTTGGCCGCAAGCTTCTCCGTAAGCTCCTGACGCGCGACGTCGGAGCCAGTGACCTTGTATCCCATTTCGAGCATCACCCTGGCGATCGCGCTCATGCCGTAGCCGCCGATGCCGATGAAGTGAACGTGTTCTGCCGTGTTCAACTTCCGCTTCACCAACCTTTTTCAGAATCCGAATTGTAGAGCACACGGGAGCGAACGTCCGCGATCAAATATAACGTGCCGGCAACGACCGCCATATCGCCTTCTTCTGTCCGGCTCTGCAAGAGCTCTAGCGCGCGGCGCCAGTCCGGTTCGACGATGGTGGAAGGCGGACAGCCCGGGATCGAGGCCGCGATGGCATGCAGCTCCGCCGCATCCAGCTTCCTGCGATAATCAGGCTCGGTCACGATCAACGAATCCACTATTGGTAGTATATGCCGCAAGGCATCCTGATGATTCTTGTTCCCGAGCATCCCGATCATAAGATGGAGCTTATTGTACCGATACGTTTCCTTATCCTGCAGCGCCGCGGCAAGCGTCTCCATCCCTTCCGGGTTATGGGCGCCGTCCAGCAGCAGACGCGGCGACCGGCTCACCAACTCCAGCCTTCCGGGCCAAGCGGTGCTCCGGAGGCCCTCCAGCAGCGCTTCATCCTCCAGAATCAGCGCGTAATACTGCCGCAGCACTTCCAGCGTCATGACCGCAACGGCCGCGTTCGTCTGTTGATGCGCGCCGTTCAGCGTGATGACGAGCGGCTCGATCGTACGGAACAGCCCCTCGAATCGCAAATGCTGTTCATTCTCGCGAATGTCGAGCGGGCTCGCCTTGAACTGCTCCCCATACCGATACAAAGTGCTCTTGTTCGCTTCGGCCGCGGAACGGATAACGTCCACCACTTCAGGCTGGGTCACCGCACTGACGACCGGGACGCCTGGCTTGATGATCCCGGCCTTCTCGGCAGCGATCTGCTCGATCGAATCGCCGAGAATGTCCATATGGTCATGGCCGACGTTCGTAATGACCGATACGACCGGCGTGACGACGTTCGTCACGTCCAGCCTTCCGCCGAGCCCCGTCTCCCATACGACATAATCGGGGAAAGTTACCTTCCCGTAGTAGAGCAACGCCAGCGCCGTCGACACCTCGAACATCGTCGGCGAACCGAGCTCCGTCGCGGCAATCTTATCGACCTCCGGCTTGAGCTCGTTGGCGAGCTGGAGCAGCGTCGCCTCCGGAATGTCTTCGCCGTTGTATTGGAACCGGTTCGTGAACTTCGTGATATACGGCGACGTGAAAGTCCCCACGTCATAACCGCAGGCTCTTAGCACCGATGTCAGATAGGCGCAGACCGAGCCTTTGCCGTTCGTGCCGGCGACATGAATGAACTTGAGCCGCCGCTCCGGATGTCCGAATGCCTCGAGCAGGAGCTTGATCCGCTCGAGACCGGGCCGAATGCCGAACGGGATCAGGTTGATAATCCAATCCCGCGCTTCCTCATAGGTATGGAACGAGGCCGCAGCAGCCCCCTGTCCGATTTCTTGTGTCACGTTCGATTCCCTTCTTTCATTCCCTAACCGCGCAGCTCGGCGATACGAGCAATAACCTTGTCGCGCTTGTCGGCATAATCATCCATCTTCGCCCGTTCCTCTTCGATAACCTTGGCAGGAGCCTTCGCGACGAAGCCTTCGTTGGCCAGCTTCTTCTCGACGCGCTGCACCTCGCCGACCAGCGTCTGCAGCTCCTTCTCGAGACGCGCAATTTCCTGGGAAATGTCGATCAGCCCCGCAAGCGGCAAGTACAGCTCGGCGCCCGTCACGATCGCGGTCATCGCCTTATCCGGCGCAGGCATGCCCGAACCGATCTCTAGCTTCGAAGTACCGCAGAAGCGTTGGATGAACTCTTCGTTGCGCAGCAGAATAGCCAACTCCGCTTCGCCTGCCGCATTGACGGCCAGCTCCACTTTTTTGCTCATCGGAACGTTCACTTCGGCGCGAATATTCCGCACGGAATGGATCATGTCCATCAACAGTTCCATCTCCCGAACCGCTTCCGGCGATTCCAGCGCGGCATCGTAGACCGGCCACGACGCCAGCGTAATCGTCTCGCCTTCATGCGGCAGATGCTGCCATATTTCCTCGCTGATGAACGGCATGAACGGGTGGATGAGCCGCTGCGTCCGATCCAGCACATAGGCCAGCACAGACTGCGTCGCGCGCTTCGCTTCCGCGTCTTCGCCGTACAGGCTGAGCTTCGCGAACTCGATGTACCAGTCGCATAAATCGTCCCAGATAAAGTTGTAGAGCAGCCGCCCCGTTTCGCCGAATTCGTATACGTCGATCAAGCGGGTTACATCCCGGACGGTCTCGTTCAAGCGATGCAGAATCCACTTGTCGGCCGTGCCCAGCTTGGTCTGAATGTCGATCTCGTCGTATGTGACGCCTTCGAGATTCATGAGCGCGAATCGGGAAGCATTCCATATTTTGTTCGCAAAATTGCGCGCCTGTTCGACCTTCTCCCAACGGAAACGCAGGTCTTGGCCTGGCGAGCTTCCCGTCGACAGCATGAACCGCATCGCATCCGCGCCGTACTTATCGATGACCTCAAGCGGATCGACGCCGTTGCCCAGCGACTTCGACATCTTGCGGCCGTCCGCATCCCGCACCAGTCCGTGAATGAGCACATCCTTGAACGGGTTCTCGTCCGTGAATTCGAGCGCGGTGAAAATCATGCGGGAAACCCAGAAGCCGATAATATCGAAGCCGGTGACCAGCACGCTCGTCGGATAAAAGCGGTTCAAGTCTGCCGTCTCCTCCGGCCAGCCCAATGTGGAGAACGGCCATAGCCCCGAGCTGAACCAAGTATCCAGCACGTCCTCGTCGCGCCGCAGCTCCCCGCCGCATGCCGGACATGCGGTAAGGTCGTCGCGGGATACGTGCATCTCTCCGCAGCTATCGCAATACCAAGCCGGGACGCGGTGACCCCACCAGAGCTGACGGGAGATGCACCAATCGCGCACGTTCTCGATCCAATGCATATAGATTTTCTCGAAGCGGTCCGGCACGAAGTTCACTCCATTGCCGGACCGTTGCTTCGCGATGGCCTTCTCGGCCAAAGGCTTCATGTCGACGAACCATTGCGTCGACAGATAAGGCTCGATGACTGCGCCTGTACGTTCGCTGTGCCCGACTTGATGGACATGTTCCTCGATCTGCACGCATACGCCCTGGTCCTGCAGATCCTTCACGATCCGCTTGCGGCATTCGGAGCGGTCCAAGCCGTGGTATGGGCCTGCTTGCTCATTCATCGTGCCGGTCTCGTCCATGACGTTGATCTGCGGCAGATCATGGCGCAAACCGACCTCATAATCGTTCGGGTCATGCGCCGGGGTAATCTTGACCGCGCCGCTGCCGAATTCCTTGTCGACATATTCGTCGGCTACGATCGGAATCTCGCGGCCGATAATCGGCAGGATGAGCATCTGGCCGATCAAGTGCTTGTAACGATCATCCTCGGGATGCACGGCAACGGCCGTATCGCCGAGCATCGTCTCGGGACGGGTCGTCGCAACCGTAATATAGCCTTCGCCGCTCTTCAGCGGGTACCGAAGATGATACAGCGCGCCTTGCACTTCCTTGTATTCGACCTCGATATCGGAGAGCGCCGTGCGAGCCGCCGGATCCCAGTTAATGATCCGTTTGCCGCGGTAGATCAGCCCTTTCTCGTAGAGACGGACGAACACTTCGCGGACGGCGCGCGATAGACCCTCATCGAGCGTGAAGCGCTCGCGGGAGTAGTCCAGCGAAAAGCCCATCTTCGCCCATTGCTCGCGAATCGTCCCCGCATACAGTTCCTTCCATTCCCATACCTTCTCCAGGAATTTCTCGCGACCGAGATCGTAACGGGTCAAGCCTTCTTCGCGAAGCTTCGATTCGACTCGCGTCTGCGTCGCAATGCCGGCATGGTCGGTACCTGGCAGCCATAGGGCGTCGTAGCCCTGCATCCGCTTCGTCCGTACCAGAATATCCTGTAGCGTACAGTCCAGCGCATGCCCG
>JAEZCJ010000083.1 GCA_023433615.1 Bacillota bacterium
CTCTCGCTCCTGACCCAACGGGATAGTAGTCAGAAGTTCGCCTACCCCCTTCCGCCCCTGACTGAACGGAATAGTGACTAAAAGTTCGTACGTTCACCGTTTGTTAAGTTTCCACCAATCGAGTTTAGCCGGAATTGTTCCCGCTAATTTTCCTAATCAGCTTGAAATTCCGTCATTATTCGGAAATCCTCCCGACTCATTTAAGCCGAATTTATAGGGAGCAATTCCAGCTAATCCTCTGTTTCGTCCTATACTTATACGATTATAGTTAGTAATTCCAGCTAATTCTCCACTGCCAACAGACTAACCGCGTCTTCGTCGCTTCGTAGACACTCCAGCAACGCGCGCACACAGCAAATAGACCCGATATGGGCCTATTTGCTGTACTTAAGCTGCAATTAGCTGCATGGCTGCCAACATACGAATCAAGTGCGAGCATGCGACAGTCTCGAATCGTCGCTAAGCAGCCTATTTCCCCTGCAACTCCGCGTACTTGCGCACATATTTGCAGACGCTCTGCACGAATGTCGCATGCGACCATGTCAGCGGCGCTACCGCGAGCGGCGAGCCGTCGAAAGGATTCAACTGCTCTGGCAGAACTCCGCTTGCGAGCGCTTTGCCGACTACCCATTCCAGCGTTCGCTTCGGCGATTCCAGATCGCCGAGCATGCGGGCGGACTCGATCTCATAATTCGCGATCCACAGCGTACAGATGATCCATGGATTGCCTGGAACTCGCTCAATGTCGCCGGATTGCTGGAAGTAATAGTCGTTCGTGTACCTCGCCACGCCGCCGATTTCCGTCTTGACCGACAAGCCTTCCTTGATTGCCTGAATCGTCCGTACCACACGCGAGTCGTCTGCAGGCAGAACGCCGAATTCCCAGATGCCGAACATCGAGCTTTCGAGCGTCATATCCTTAACCCAATGGCCGTCCCGGTAGATCAATCCGCGCGCGAATCGGCCGCTTTCCTCATCCCATATATGGTCCAGCATGCCTTGCTTGATCCGTTCGGCTGCGTTGCGGTAATGGTCGCTGCGCTGGTAATCCCCGAACAAGTCAGTGAATTGCGCCGCCGCCATCAAGCCGCCATAGACCGATGCGACCGTATAGGTCCAGATGCCGAACCGTTCCTCCCACAGGTCGTAGCTCGGCTTCGGCAGATTCAGTCCCGGCTCCATATAATCGGACAAGAAATTCGCGGCCGGGCGAATCAACGTGCTGTACAGCGACTGCGGCAGCTCGATCACCTGATGGTACGTATAATCCTTCCACAACGCATACAGCACGAGCGCCGTCTCATCCTCCTGAATCGGCAGACGATTCGTACCTTGCACGATATACGGATGCCAGCTCGAGCCTACCGTTCCGTCGGGATTGTATTTATGGAACAGGTAGCCGTCAGGCGACAGCGCATCCGCGCAGAACTGAAAGAACGGCGCGATCATGCTCTGGTAGCCGGCAAGCGACATCGCTTCCGCGATCAGAGCGCCGTCCCGCGGCCACATATAGCTGTAGTGATCGCGGTTATACTGAAGAATCGCCGTATCGTTCGCCGCTACGATCGCCCCATTCTCGTCCGTCTGCGTGCGGACCATGAGCAGGCTTTTCTTGAATAAGCGCTCGACTTCCTCCGGCAGATCCCCGAAGCTCTTCTCCGTGCGCAGCAGCCAATGGCGCCAGTAGATCACGATCCGGCTGAGCAGCTTCTCCGGGTGACTGTCGCACACATACTGGTTCAGCTTCTTCACTTCCTCCAGATTGCGGCCGATCGCCATCCAATAATAGACGGATTTCTCGCCGCCGCCAGGCACGCGGGTCGTGAAGCCGATCGTGCTGTCGACGGAGCCCTGCGCGATCGCGTTGCCCATCAACACGCCGTCCTCGGCATCCCGCCAAGTCCCCTCTGCCGAATGGAATCGCTTGATGCCGGTCGAATATTGCGTCATGCCTCCCTCTTCCGAGAAGCCGTTGAACATGAAGTAACAAGACCGCTTATAATGAAACACCGTATTCGATTCCGGATAATAAGCAGCCGTATCGCCGACCTCGGTCCCTTCGATCATGAGATCCTGATGGAAGAACAGCCGAACTTCCCGCTCATGTGCCGCCGTGCTGCGCACGACGACACGCTTGATATAGATGCAATCCCGCTGATGGATACCGTCATTGATGAACAGCTCGAGTCCCAGCTCGTCATTTTTCGCCGTCACGTTCGTGACGAGGGAATTCTCGACATAATCCAGCTCGAACCGCCACTCGGGCGAATCCAGCCACGAGAACGCGCCGTCCACCCATACGCCGAAACGGCACTGTTGACCTCCCACATGGTTCAATTGTCCCACATAAGGAAAATAAATATCGCGAATGTAGCAGTTATCGTCTAGATTCATCAGCATTTTGCCATTTCCCACTACCAGATGTCGGGCCATATCGATTACCCCTTTCCGAATCCCGCAAGCTCGCGGTATACCGCTGCGTATTCGCGCGCGGAGCTGCTCCAACTGTAATCCTTGCTGATCCCTTGGTCGACGATGTGCTGCCACTTCGCATCGTCCCGATAGAGGCTCAGCGCCCTGCGCACCGTGTGCAGAAGTTCGTCGGCATCATACTGCCGGAAGCTGAAACCGGTTCCTCTACTTGTATATTCATCATAGGCTTGTATCGTGTCCCGTAGTCCCCCGGTCTCGCGCACGATCGGCACGGAGCCGTACCGCAATGCGATTAACTGGCTTAATCCGCAAGGCTCGAATTGCGAAGGCATAAGGTACAGATCGGATCCGGCATAGATCTGCCTCGCGAGCGCGTCATCGAAGCCGTTATGCACGGCTGCACGCTCCGGCAGTTGGGCTGCCGTATGGCGGAATAACGCCTCATAACGGGGTTCGCCCGTGCCGAGCACGACGAGCTGCACATCCGGCTCGGTCAGGAGCAATCGCTCCAAGATGCCCTCTACCAGGTCAAGCCCCTTCTGCTCGACGAGCCGCGATACGATGCCGATGAGCGGTGCGTCGGATGATTCCGTCAGACCAAGCTGCCGCTGAAGCGCGATCTTGTTCTTACGCTTCTTACCCAAAGACCGCCTGTACGGAAACGCGACATGGGGATCGTTCATCGGATTGAAGGAATCGACATCGATGCCGTTGACGATGCCGACTAAGTCCTCCTTACGCTTCTGCAGCACGCCTTCCAGCCGCTCCCCGTAGGCTGCCGTCTGAATCTCTTCGGCATAGGTACGGCTCACCGTAGTCAGCTTGTCCGCATAGAAAAGGCCGCCCTTCATGCAGCTGCCGCCGCCGTAGAACTCGAGCCCTTCCGTCGTGAACCATTCATCGCCGATGCCGAGCAGGTCCGCGAGCGTCTCTCGCGAGAACACGCCTTGGTAGCGGAGGTTATGGATCGTGAACACGCTGCGAATGCCGCGCGTTCCGGGATCCTGGCTGTAACGGGTACGGAGCAGAAACGGAATCAATCCCGTCTGCCAGTCATGGCAGTGGATAAGGCTTGGCTGCCAACCGAGCAGCGGCATCGCCTCCAGAACGGCGAAGCAGAAGAAGACGAATCGCTCCGCTTCGTCGTCGTAGCCGTAGAGCGAGCCGCGGTCATAGTAGTAATCGTTGCCGATCAAGTAGTAGGCGATGCCGTCGAGCTCTGTCCGGTACAGCTCGCAGCGCTGATTGCGCCAGCCGAGCTGAACGCGGAATACGCCGATGCGGCGAAGCGTACGCCGAATGGCATCCGGCGTCTCGCCGTACAGGGGCAATATGACGGCTGCCTCATAGCCGAGCGGCGCGAGCGCCTTGGGAAGCGCGCCGACGACATCGGCCAGGCCGCCCGTCTTCACGATCGGCACGGCCTCCGATGCCGCGAATAGGATTTTCATGCTGCTGCTCACCTTGCTTCCTATGAAAGGTAGTTCAAAAAGTCCACTTGTGATCGCGAAGTATCTCGAGAAGCGTATTCGACGTCGAATCTTGAACGCTGGCGAACTTTCCGGTGCTCATGTAGCTCTATCTACAAGCATATGCTTCCGACGCTGCGTTTCCTTCGGAAACACTTGAGGCGCTGACAATCGGCCTTTTTGAACAATCATTATAGAATCAACCGCTTCTTCGCGACGTAAGGCGCTTCAGGCATTCCGCTGAGTCTCCGCTCCGCCTCGATGGTAACTTCCTTATCCAAGATGACATGATCGAGCACGCTGTTGGCGCCGACGATACCGTTTTGCATGACAATGCTGTTGCGAATGACCGCTCCCTTCCGCACCTTGACCCCGCGGAACAGAATGCTGCCCTCCACCGTGCCTTCGATCTCGCAGCCGTTCGCCACAAGCGAATGAACGGTTCTTGCTCCTTCTATATAACTGGACGGCGGCTCATCCTTAACCTTCGTGAAGATCGGTCCCGGCTTGTAGAATAGCTCGCGCCAGACAGCCGGCTTGAGCAGCTGCATGCTATTGAGATAATAACTGGCCATCGTATTGACGATGCCGAGATAGCCGTTATACAGATAACCTCGGATGTTAAGCTGTTCGAGCCTGGAGGAGATCGCATGCCGGACCAGATGATCCTGCCCTTGCGCGAGCGACGTATCGACCAAGTCGAGCAGCAGCTCCTTCTTCATGACATACATCTCCATGGAGACCAGGTCCGACTGGAGACGGCCGTAATGGTCCTGCATGTTCGTGATCCGGCCCTCTTCATTCATCGCGACCTTGCGCGCTCTGCCCGTCAATGAATCATTCTGACGCTTGACGACGACCGTTATGTCAGCCCCGCTGTCCTTATGCGTGCGGAGCACCTCGCGCAAGTCGATGTTGCATACCATGTGGCTCCGGCAGATGACGACATAGTCGGCGCGCGTCCGCGCGAAGTAATCCCGGTGCTGATAGAAGTGATACAGGTCGCCCTTGCGAAGATCGCTGCCGTCGCCCTCCGTCGGCGGCAGAATGAACAAGCTGCTCTGCCGGTGATGCAAGTCCCAGTTGTTACCCGAACCGAGATGGTCCATGAGGGAACGATATTTCGTATGCGCGAACACCGCCACGCGGGAGACGCCCGAATTCACCATGCTCGACAGCGTAAAATCAATCAGCCGATACCTGCCGCCGAACGGTACGGTCGCCAAGCAGCGGTTCGCCGTCAAGGCATCCAGCTCATCCGGCTCATGAATCAGGTTAATGACGCCCATCATCGTGTCGTTCATGCCTGCACCTCCCGAATCGTCTTGTCCATCGCGACCGTCTCGCCGCTGGCTACTACCTGAATGTCCGGACTGTCCGGCGAGCCGACGGTAACCCCGTCCTCAATGACGGCATCCTCTCCGATGATGGCACGATGAATCGTCACCCGGCTGCCGATGACGGCATTCGGCATGACGACGGATTCGCTGATCACCGTACCGGTGCCGACCTCAACGCCATGGAACAGTACGGAGCGGCTGACCTCGCCTTCGATGAAGCACCCCTCCGTCACGAGCGACGAGGAGACGCTGCCCGTCTCCGCGATATAATGAGCCGGCTGATTCGGATTGACCGTATAAATACGCCAATTCTTATCGCCTAGATCGATCGGCGCGTCATCCTTCAGCAGGTCCATATTCGCATCCCATAAACTCTGTATCGTGCCGACGTCCTTCCAATACCCCTCGAATCGATAGGCACACAGCTTCAAGCCTTCGGCCAGCATGGCCGGGATAATATCTTTGCCGAAGTCGTTGCTGGACTTCGGATTGCTCTCATCTTGCAGCAGATAATGCTGCAGCACTGGCCAAGAGAACACGTAGACGCCCATAGACGCCAGATTGGAGCGCGGACGCTTCGGCTTCTCTTCGAATTCCGTGATCCGTCCTTCTTCATTCGTGCTCATAATGCCGAAACGGCTCGCCTCGCTGGGATCGACTTCGATGACCGCAATCGTGGCGTCGGCGCCGCTCGCCTTGTGCTGCGCAATCATGCGCGCGTAGTTCATCTTGTAGATGTGGTCGCCAGAAATAATAAGCACATTCTCCGGGTCGTAACGATCGATGAACCCCATATTCTGATAGATGGCATTGGCGGTGCCTTTGTACCAGCTTCCGCCTTTGGACCGCATATAAGGGGGCAGGATGGACATGCCGCCGTCTCTTCGGTCGAGCCCCCAAGGACTCCCGATTCCGAGATGCCGGCTCAGGGCGAGCGGCTGATATTGCGTCAGGACACCGACCGTGTCGATGCCCGAATGAACGCAATTGCTAAGCGTGTAGTCTATAATGCGATACTTCCCGCCGTAGTGCACGGCAGGCTTAGCCAGATCCTTCGTCAACACGCCGAGCCGCTTGCCCTCTCCGCCTGCCAGCAGCATGGCGATCGTCTCCTTGCGAACCATGTCCATCACGCTCCCTTATAATTGTCCTCATTCTTCCATTCGCTGTCATGCTTGCGTTCCCCTTCAACAATTGACTAATCCTGTATAAAATCGTTCTGCTGAAGTTCACCCATTGTAAACGGAATAGAATCGCGGGAGGTTTGTGTCACTTAACATAACACATAATCATAGTATAAGGGATGAATTCTAAAAATACAGTATAAAAATAAGCTTGTGTCATAATATATGACACAAGCTTATCGAGGTGTCTATGGCATGCTCCAATAGAACAAGCAACCGGCGATGGCGACCTGCAGGATCGTTAATGCCGGAAAACCGAACGCAAACGATCGATGCTTCGTCTTATGCCGCATGAGTCGCATGGCTGCCCAGCCGCCGGCCGCGCCGCCCAGCCACGCGAAGCCGAAGAGCCGTCGCTCCGGCACGCGCCGAGAGCCGCTAATCGCGCGCCGCTTATCCATCGCCATGAGCAAGAAGAGCGTGCCGTTCATCAGAATCAGATAGACGGCACACGCCTGCATAAGCAGATTATCGCGCATGGCTGTAGCTCTCCAGCGCGTAGTGCTCCGGCTTCGCCGCGGCAACGAACCGATTCGGCTCGCCATGCGAATAGACGAACAACTTATGCATCGCGCGCGTACATGCCGTGTAGAACAGCTTGCGCTCGTTCTCTCGGCCGTACACGTGCTCGGAACCGTCATAGATCAGCACGGCGTCGAATTCGACTCCCTTGGCCAGATAAGCCGGAATGACGCACACGCCGCGCTCGAACTGCGGCGTATCCTTCGTGACGAGCCGAACGGCGGTTCCCGCCTGGTCCGCAAGCGCCGTATGCGCCGCCTGACTCTCGGCTGCCGTCTTGCAAATAATCGCGATCGACTCGAAGCCTTCGCCTAGGAGCGAATCGATCGTCTGCGTCAGCTCGCGATGCAGCGATTCCCGGTCCTGCACGACGCCGACGACGGGCAAGTCGCCGGAGCGATTGAACGGCTCGATCGCTTCGCCGCCGGGCACCATGGCGCTGGTGAACGCCACGATCTCGCGCGTGGAGCGATAGCTGCGCGTCAGCCGGATCCACTCCGTCTCCTCTTCGCCGAACAGCCGTGTCAGCGGATCCGCTTCCTCCATGGCGGAGGTCTGCGCATAGATCGCCTGGTTCAGATCGCCTAGTGCCGTAATTCGGCTTCTGGGGAACAGCCACTTCAAGAATTCGAGCTGGAACGGCGTGTAGTCCTGCGCCTCGTCGATCAACACATGCCGCACCGTCGTGTTCGCACGGAAACCCTTCATCCGTTCGTTCAGATAGAGATACGGCGTCATATCCTCATAGAGCAGTCGGCCTCCGTCGATGGCGCGCGCAGTAAGCCCCGCGATGGCATGCCAATTGTCCGGCACTTCGCGCCCGCCCGTTACTTCGCCGAGCAGCGTCAATTGTTCGTGCAGCTTCCGGTAGAGCCCCTTCACGTCGACGAAGCGCAGCGCCTTCACCCGAGCGCGGACCGGCTTGAATGCTTCGCGGACGATCATCTCGGCCAGAAGTTCCTTCTCCACGTCGAAGTCGTCGAACGTTTCGCGCCGCGACGCTTTTTGCCGCTGCCGCAGCTTGTAATACGCGCGCTGATATGCCTCTTGATCCATCAGCTGCATCTCTTCTTCCACCCAGGCCTCGCCCATCTGCTTCGTCTCGTAGGCCTTCGTCTGCTCGAGCAGCCAATCGCGGATCAATACGATCCGATTCGCGAGCCGAATGCTCGGGTCCATTCCGTAGAATCGGTCCGCGATCGACTTCGCCGAGACAATAACCTTCCCCTTGAACGAGATGGAACGGAACAGCATGCCTTGTCGCTCCAGGTACGTGATATAGGAGCGAATCGCATCCAAGTACGCCGTAGAGGACTTGTAGCGAATGGCGTCGAGCCGCACGTCATAATGATCGTCCTCGGCGGACGTAAGCACGTATTCGAGCTGGTCGAACGAGTCCTCCAGCTTGAATTCCCGGCTAAGCCGCGTCTCAAGGTAATCTTGAAACGTCGTCTGCAGCATATTCTCTTCCCCGAGTTCCGGCAGAACCGATGATACATAGCTGTTGAACATCGGATTCGGCGAGAACAGCACCATCTGATCCGAGCGGAGCACGCCGCGATACTTGTAGAGCAGATAAGCAACACGCTGCAGGGCCGCGGATGTCTTGCCGCTTCCCGCCGCCCCTTGAACGACCAGCATCCTCGCCCGATCGTTGCGGATAATGCGATTCTGCTCGCGCTGAATGGTCGCCACGATGCTCTTCATCGTACTGTCCGATGATCGGCTTAGCATCTGCTTCAGCAGTTCATCGCCGATCGTGACCCCGGTATCGAACATATATTGAATGGCGCCGTCGCGGATGACGTATTGACGCTTCAGCTCCATCTCGCCTTTCACTCGGCCGTCCGGCGTCTCATATTCCGCGGGCCCTGGCGGATAGTCGTAATAGAGACTCGACACGGGGGCTCGCCAATCATAGACAAGGAATTCGTCGCTGTCTTCCTCGCGGAACGAAGCGATGCCGAGATAGATCGTCTCCGCTCGGCTGTCGTCTTGTTCGCGAAAATCGATTCTTCCGAAATACGGCGACCGCCGAAGCCGTTTCAGCTTATCGAGATACGCGGCCGAGTGTCTTTCGCTCCGCTCGCGCTCCGTGAGCAGGCTGGCTTGCTGCAGGATGCTGAAATACGTCTCATGGATATCCTCTGCCGTACTGAAGTTGACCGTGACCTCATCCCAGAAGTGCTTACGGAATTCCACCGCCTCGGAACGAACCTCGCCGATCTCTTCCTCGATCTTATCGATGCGCATCCCGACGCGATCGACGACATGCTCTACCCTGCGCTGTTCTTCATGCCACGCTTGATCCGTCTCATTCATGCGATCATTCGCTCCTTAATCCGATAATGGCGTACTCAATGCCGTACGACAGACAAGTACGAGCATGGAATATTTGTGGTTGACAAGAGGTTTTCGTCTGTCGTATAATATTATTGAATAGTAATGCCCAATTGATAATACTTTTTCCATTTCTTCATTGTATCATATGCCGTTTGATCATACAACTACCTCAACCCTTTGCGGATGCAGAGGGTTTTTTTTTAGCGGTCATTTGCCATTCTAGCCTTCCTCGTAAACAGCTGACGCAAGGAGGCCCCATGGCGCAGCGATAAGCTGCCATGGGGCCTCTTCTTCTAATCTAATGTTCAGTGCATGATCATCGGCGCAGGTTCGGCTGCTTCGGCATGCTGCGCAGCGTGCTTCGGCTTGCGCAGGAAGATCGCGAACACGAAGCCTAGAATGGCGAAGCCGACCAAGAACAGGAACGTATCGTTGAAAGCCTTGGTACCGGCGGCGATCGGCTCCATCGTCCCGCTCGACATATGCGTGTTCAAGCGGCTCGTCATGATCGTCATGAGACCGGAGACGGCGAGCGAAGACCATACTTGCTGCGCCGCGTTCGTCAGCGACGTGACGCGTCCGACCAGATTCTGCGGCGATGACTGAATCAGATGCGTGTTGATCGGCATCATCGACAGCCCCATTCCGGCGCCGAGCAGGACCAGCGGCAGAATCATGGCGCTGTTCTTGTCTTCCAGTCCGACCCCGGATAGCAAGAACGCCGCGATCGCGATGATCGTCATCCCGAGCAGCACGACCGGACGAGCGCCGATCTTATCGAACAGCTTACCTCCGATCGGCATGAAGAGACCGGCGGCCAGCGCTTGCGGCAGCATGAGCAGTCCGGTCTCGAACGCCTCGAGCCCCTTGCCCATCTGGAGGAAGATCGGAACCATGAACATCGTGCCGAATAACGAGATCGTCATGATCCACTGGATCAGAATACCGCGCGTGAAATCAGAGGAACGGAAGACGCGCAGCTCGAGCAGCGGATTTTCTCTCCGCAATTCCACGATGACGAACAGAATGAGCGCAATCGCTCCGACGCCGATCCCGATGAGCGTCTTGTCGGAATCCCAGCCGTTAGCGCCTTCGCTCACGCCGTAAGACAACCCCGCGAATGCGAGCGGTCCGAGAATGATGCCGAGCGAATCAAGCGCCGGTACGGTCTGCCTCTCGATATTAGGCAGCGTGCGTAGTCCGACGAGAACACCGATGATGCCGATCGGGATGTTAATGTAGAAAATCCAATGCCACGTCGCATAGTCGACGAGCCAGCCGGCTACGATCGGACCTAGCGCGGGCGCGAGCAGGATCGGAATGCCCATCATGCCCATGACGGCCCCGACTTTGCCTGGCGGAGCTAACCGATACGTGAATGCCATCGCGATCGGCATGACCACGCCGCCGCCTAGACCTTGAATGACGCGGTAGATGATCAACTGATCAATCGTCGTGGCAAGCGCGCACAAGAACGACCCGATCGTGAACAGCCCGACCGAGATGAGGAATACGCGCTTCGCGCCGAACCGATCGGACAGCCAGCCGGCCAGCGGGATAACGGCCGCTTGCGCAAGGGCGTAACCCGTGACCGTCCACTGCGCGATGTTGATCTTGCTGTTGAAGTCTGACGTAAGCTTCGGAAGCGCAACGTTCATTGCCGTTCCGTCCAGAATAACCATGAATAGCCCAATGATGATGGCGATCAGCGGGGCGAGTATCGCCTTGATCGACATCTCCTGCCCTTGTGCAGGCTGCGCTGCTCGTGTAGACATTTCTTCCTCTTCTCCTCCATTCCTAACCCTTGATGCTGTCCGCTTCTGTTTGACCGCGCTATCCTTACCCGTTACAATATAGGCAGTCTATCTATCGCGCTGACATCCGGGTTATCCGGACAATTGTCCGTTTTCTTGGATATTAGCGGACAATTGTCCGGTTGTCAAGCGAACAACTAGAAAATTCAGGGAAGGTGAAGAGGATGCTTATTCGCCGGGAACGACGAGACGCCGCCGAACATCGCCAACTTATCTTACAGACTGCGACCCGCCTATTCACCGAACAAGGCGTCGAGCAAGTCAGCATGCACCAGATCGCCAAGTGCGCCGGAGTCGGACAAGGGACGCTTTATCGCCGCTATGGCAGCAAGGGCGATCTCTGCATGGACCTCATTGCCCATAGCTTTCAATCCTTCAAGGATTCGATCAAAGCCTATCTGCTGAGCAGCACGGATGCGCGAACTCCTGAGCGCATGCTGGGCGTGATGCAGCGCTGCATCGACTTCATGGATGACAAGGGGCCTCTCTTCTCGACGCTGAAGCTGATGGCCGGAGAATCCAAGGGCGACTCGATGTTCGACAGCGCCCCTTATACGTTTATGCACGGAGTGTTTGCCCACTTGTATAAAGAATATGAGGAACGCCAAGGTCTCGTCCCCGACGCCGAGTCCGCGGATTTCAACGCCCACGCCGTCATGGGGACTTTATGCCCTGCCCTGTATTTCGAATTCAGGGTCCGACAGGGCAAGAGCAAGGAACAGATCCTTCTGTTCGCTAAGAAACTATACATCGACCCGCACATGCAGGACTAGCCGATTCGGCTAGTCCTGCTTCATATCCTATCGCATTGCTCTTACACGGTCGCGCCGGCCTCTCGCACGATCTGCAGCGCGCGCTCATGGTCCTGCTCCTGCACGACGACCGTAAGCAGCACGTCCTTGCCGGTCACGACGTTGTCCGGCCCGCCCGAGCTCATGCCGCTCGCGCTTACGCTGGCTGCCGCCAGGATGCCGGCATTCCGATCGTCGAAGTCTCCGCTCAGCGTCATGGCACCCAGGCTCGGAATGTCGCCCGTGATCGGATTGTTGACGGTAGTCCCCTCACCTGGATAGCCATCGACGCGCCTAACCGAACTATCCACGATGCTGAGCGATTCCATCCGTTTCAGCGCCTGTTCGGCTTCCTCCGGACTTTTGAAGAACGCCAAGATGTTTTTCTCTGCCATGCTGTCTCGACCTCCTGTCTGCTGCTTGCCCATCCCATGGACAAAGACGACCCCTAGGGGTCGCCCGTCGCTTCGCTAACCAGCCTGTTTTATTGCGTCAGCATATTCGGCGAGACCATGTGCTGCGATGGATTGATGCCGCCTTGCATCGTCTGCATGCCCTGCAGGCCTTGACCCGCATGCATGCCCTGCATGCCTGGCTGCTGCATATTGCCTGCCGTCTCGTACATCTGCATCATCGTGTTCGTCGTCACGTCTTTCATCGTCGGCACCTGGTAGTAACCGCTCTGATTCATATACTGCCATACCTCGTATGCCTGCTCCGAACAGTTGACGGCCCCTTGCTGCATCGCGCGGCGAATTTCCGGGTTCGCGCATTCGAGCGCCGCTAGCATCTTTTTTCCCGCAGATGCTTTATGGAAGCCTAACACGATACTCGAAATGTCGCGGTCATCGAGCTGGTTAGGCGTCAGATTGGGCGTCATGCGCTCCGGATTATCCAATCCGTATACAGGCTGGGACTGACCCTTGACGGCACGGTAAGGCGTCGCCTGACCCATGCCTTGCTGGTGAATCATCTGGACCAGGTTGTTGTATTCGTTCATCGCGAACTGCAGTTGATGATCCATGATCTGACTCAACCTCTGATCCCTGACATGCTGACGCAGCATCTGCATCGAATTGATTCCGTCGATCGCGCATGTCAACACCTCGTGAACTTCCATTACCTCATGCGCACCATAATTCGCTGCCATTATGTACGGCCTCCTTATCGATTCGGTTAATGGAACGGCATGCCGTTCCGTCCTCACAGGACCATTGGTAGTATGTCCGAAGCGGTTTCGGTTATACGTCAAATATTTCCTGTGCTGCCGCTTCATCGTTCTTCTCATCGCGATCGCTCCCTCAGCTCCAGCCAGCGAACGGTTCACGGGCAGCCCGCCGGCCGCCTGCGTTCAAGGCTGCGTCATGCGTTCGATCTGGCTGCATATCTCATGCTGCCATTCGGCATCCTCGGTCATCGAAGCTAGCAGCGAGCAATTCTTCAAATGTGCCAGCCTTCTGATGTAAGAGGCATTGAATGCCAGGCAATGGTCGTAATCCATCTGCTCCGCATCCGTCAGCGGGCGATTGTTGCGCAATACCCACAGCTCAGCCAGACGCTCGTGTACAGGTAGAATAGGCATCATGCACCCTCCCTTCCAGTACACAGTATGACCGAAACCGGCGCGGTTAAACGAAGCGTCCCTGCTCGGGTACAGCCAGTTCCTCGAAGTTCTCGGCCAGCCGCTTCAGCGCTGCCTGCATCGTGCTGCCGTGCATGGCATGGCCATGTCCCGTCACGAGCGTCGATGGCTCCAATTGCGCCAGCTTGATGACCGAGACTTCCGCGCTCTGCCAGTCCGTCGTCATGTAACGCGGCGGTCCGTTCAGCTCGATCGTCTGCGTGAACACCCGGTAGAGCGATTCCTGCTTCACGGTTACGCATGCATCTCCGGCGAGAAGCGTACGATCCGATTCCCGGAACAGCGACAGATGTCCGGGCGTATGGCCTGGCGTGTGGATGACCCGCCACCCGGGGAGCAGCTCCGTCATCACGGCATCGGTCAGCGGCTGAACGCGGTCGCCCAAGCGCAAGCCGTCATGCGGGAACAGCGGAGACAGCTCGCTGATCAGTCCGCCGTCCACCGTAGGATCGCCTGGCGGATAGGCCATGTCGCCCCGTAAATAAGGCAGCTCCAGCTCGTGGGCATACACGGGGACATCCCAGAGTTGCAAGAGTGCAGGAAGCGAGCCGATATGGTCAAAATGGCCATGCGTAAGAATGATGGCACGCGGAGGTCGGTCAGCGCCGTACTGCTTGGCCGCTTGTTCCATAATCATCCCTTCGCCTGCCGTCATGCCGCAATCGATGAGTACCCACCCGTCCGCAGCGGTCACGTAGCACACGTTCACGATCTGCACGCACAGCGCATGAACGTCTTCGGCGACGCGCTCAACCTTGCCGCTGCTCACGGACGTGACAGGCATCGCCATTTTCTCGAACACATTCATCACGTGCTATCCCCCTTCACCCTGCCGGCATCCCTAACATTTGTCTTCTGCCCGATTCTTATCCATGCTATACTGCGCAAGGCATAACCAAATAGAGCGCCTCAGCTAGAGGCGCTCTGCATAAAAACCGATATCGTCGAGCATGACCTTCCCCGGCCCGGACCCGAAGCGGAAGGTAACGCTGCGGATGCCGCCCTGCAGCAGGTCCGGGTTAACGGCCGTGAAGGCGTCGAGCGGAATATAGAAGGTCTGGAACACGGGCTCGACCGCATCCTTGAACTTGCCCTTCTCATAGCGGCGCTCGAGCAGCGGGTGAATCGTGAACGTCACGGCCGGCGGCTCGCGCAGCGAATCAAAATCGTTCAAGGGCAGCTTCACGCTCTCCCCTCCCCCGCCTTCGATCTCAATCTCGATCGCGTAATCGTCGGGCAAAGGTCCGAGCTTCTTGTCGCGAAGCAGGTCCCGGCGCAGATCGGTTGCCGAGAATGCGAGCGCAGTCACGCCCGCAGTAGATTTAGACTCCCAGAATCGTCCGTCGAACGTGATGCGATAGCCGGCGCTGCCGTCCCAGCGCAGCGATAAGCCGTCCGTCCCCTTATCCTTCCGGTCCCGATTAAGCGCTTCGACATGTCCCCATTCCCGCATGCCCAGCACTTCAGCCGTAACGCCGACATTGAGCGAGCGAATCCCCGGCTGCTCGTACCGGCTCACGATAGCGAAGGAATCGTCTTCGTACCGGCCGATGACTTCCGTATCGGGCAGCCACGCGCGGCCTGCCCGATAGTCGACGAACAAGCCGCGATTCGACTCGTCGCCGCGAAGCGCGTCCTCGAGGAAAGCGGCGATATACACCTTAGCCGCCTGCCGCTGCTCGTCCCCGGGCATCATCCCGCCGAGATTGAGCAGCAGCCCGCCGGGAAAGCTCAAATCGTAGGAACCCCATGAAGTGTTGAATTGGCTGTGGTTGGCCCCCGGCAGATAGACCGACGCCTTGAACCTACCGGCGCCTGAGCTGAACGACGCGCGTGCGTATTGCTCCTCGCCGTAGAAATTATGAAGGTCGCCGTCGCGCGCGCCATGAAGCGTCAAGTAGTTCACGTTCCAGAGCGACACCGATTTCTTATCCACGGTCCAGTCCGTCGGCGCGATCGCTACGACGGCCTCGATGCGCAGCTGCTCGAGCCCTTCCAGCGACTTGTCCTGCGCAAACCAACGATTACGGTCCGCCGCGATCGCGACGGCCTGTCCGCCGCGGGAATGTCCGATCAGTCCCACGCGCTCCCAATCGACCTTGCCGCTGAACGCGTTGCCGGCCGTTTCATCGAAGCGTTGAATTTGCTGCAGATGCTTCAGCAGCATCCAAGCCCGCATCTTCATATCGTGATCCGGAATATCCGACCAGACCGAATAGTTCAGGAAGTTCTCGTCTACCGACACCGCGATGAACCCGCGCGAGGCCAGCAGCTCGCCGAGATAGCCGTAGCCTTCGTCCGAGAAGTCCTCCATGAGATGGTTGCCGTGTACCATGAGGACGAGCGGGTACTCCCCTTCCCCTTCCGGCATCCATACGCGGCCGTTCACGGGGAGGCTATGCTGATCGAAGCCCCAGAAACGGGTACGCAGCTTACGCCACTTCGTAATATAAGCCGAGCTGTCTACCGGCTGCGTGATCATGTCCGCTTCACGGCCGAATTCCTTGCGATGACGATCGAGGCCGCTGCCATACGTGAAGTGATCATACGAATAGGCTCCGTGTGTTCCAGGGCTCTCACCCAGCAGCGGCCCCACGACGGGTTGCCCGACTCCAGCCGAGTAGTCGCCGCTCTGTCCCTGCCAAGGCCATGGCCAAGCCGCCGCCGTCCAGCCGATGGCGACCGCAAGCCCGACGATCGCGACACGCATCCACCGCCGACTGCGAGACCGCATGATCCAACAAACAGTCATACCAGCGAGCGCGCCGATCGAAGCATAGGCGGCCGCGACGATGCTGACCGTAAGAAGACCGAGGTCCGCTTCTCGAAGCATGACCGTCGCCCCTGCGACCGCGGTCAGCCATGAGCCGGCGAGCAAACGCGGCGCAGGCACGCTCCCCAGCGATAACAGGATCGCCACGAGAACGGAGCTGATCGCAAGGCCGACAAGCCCTAACGTGGCCAGTACGGCAGCATCGAACCAGATCCCGATTCCTGTGGGAATGCCGAACGCGGTCAAGATCAGCCCCAGTACGGTCACCGCCGCAACGCCGATCGAAGCGCCAAGCCAATACCCATGGTCGTGCCGGAATGTCACGGTTAGCCGATGGGATAGATAACGGAACATACGGTCAGTCCATCGCAATCTCCTCGTCGTCAATAGCTCCGTATTCATATCCAATTCCGCACCCCCCGCTGTCGTTCTCCGTAGCATGAATTCTAGTTATCTATCATCTAAATTATAGTCTTGTTAAACGCAATAGACCAACAGGAAATTGTCCGCAGCATTGCCAGCCGGCACGCAAAGACCGTCCAGTCTATGCACTGGACGGACTTCACTCTATTCCTGGGATATCGTTAGAATAAGTTCACAAGCCACTCGATGACATCGCCGACGATCGGCACAAGGCCGAATCCGTGCTCGCCGACCGCGACGACGCCTAAGACGTTCTCGCCGATCGCTACGGCACCCGCGGCATGCTCGCCGATCGCGACCGCGCCTGCTGCCCACTCGCCAATCGCTACGGCTCCTGCGGCAATCTCGCCGATCGCCACGGCTCCTGCCGATAATCCCCAAGACAGCGCAACCGCGCCAAGGCTAAGGAAAGCGCCGACAGATACCGCCCCGAACGATAGCAGCCCGACGCTGACGCCGCCTCCGGCGATAAGGCCGACCGCGATATCTCCGAAAGCGATCAAGCCGACTGCCCGTTTCGCCTTGCCCTTGCCTGCCGATGTCCGAATGACGACGACGGGGAAGCCCTGCGCCGGCCATTGATAATCGATGCCTTCGGTGCCTGCATGCCTGCCGAAATAGCGATTGAATCGATACAAGCGATCCCACCACATCGTGTAGAGCCCACCCTTCTATTATGCCGAATCGATAATCCTAGCTCTATTATAGTTGGTGCGGCCTACCATTCCTATGGGGCTGGAAAATGAATATCTTCTCCGTCCAGAGACGTAGACAACGCATCGTTCCGACAAGGCGCATGCCGAGAACCCGTCAGTCTGCGGACTGACGGGTTAATAGGCTATGCAATTGAGCTGCTACTTCCGAAGCGCTTGCAGTCCGAGTGCGAGCGAACCGCACAGCCCCGCATTGTCTCCGAGACCCGGCGGCACGATGTAATCGTCGATGCCGTTCTTCACGGCTTCGTGCGCGACATAGCCGTTCAGATTGTTCTTCACCTCGGCACGGATCATCGGGAACAGCTGCTCTTGGTGCATCACGCCGCCTCCGAGAATGATTTTCTTGGGCGACAGCATGAGTATCGTAGCGGCAACGGCTTGACCGATATAGAAGGCTTCCATCTTCCATGCCGGATGATCGATGGGAAGCTCGCTCCCCTTAACCTTCCACCGGCGCTCGATCGCAGGTCCCGCGGCGATGCCTTCAAGGCAATCGCCATGGTACGGGCAGAAGCCCTCGTACGAATCGTCCGGATGCCGTCTCGTCAGCACATGCCCGCCCTCGGGATGCAGCAAGCCGTGCACGAGCTTGCCCTCCGTGTAGACGCCGACGCCGACGCCGGTGCCGATCGTGTAGTACACGCAGCTCTCCAGCCCGCTCGCTGCGCCCCATACGGCCTCGCCGAATGCGGCCGCATTCACGTCCGTATCCCAGCCGTAAGGGACATCGAACGCCGCCTTCATCGTGCCGAGGAAGTCGAAGCCCGACCATCCCGGCTTCGGCGTAGTCGTTACGTGCCCGTATGTCGGGCTGGACGAATCGATGTCGATCGGACCGAACGTGCCGATCCCGATCGCTTCGACCTGCTTATCTTGAAAATAGGCGATGACATTGCGCATCGTCTCCTCCGGCTGCTGAGTCGGAAAGCTGACGCGATCCTCGATCACGCCGTTCTCGTTGCCATAGCCGCATACGAACTTCGTTCCCCCTGCTTCAATTGCGCCAATACGCACGGACATATCCTCCTTCAGTACAACGGCTCGCAAGGTTATTCGCCTGTCGAAGCCGCCGCTATAACGCTCCCAATCTAGACCAACAGCATTATAGCATATCCGCGCCGAATATGTCCTCTAGTAATCCCGATAGCTGCCGCCGATGCTACCAGGCGCGAACCCAGACCGCCATATCGCCTTCGCCTCGGTTGCCCCACAGATAATAAGGGATCGCCGTGAAGGCGGTGCGCTCCCGCACGCGCGCCGCTTCGCGGTACAATTCGCCTTCCCAGCCCTCCGAGGAATCGCGGTATGCGCTTCCCTCCAGCAGCACCGCTCCGCCGAAGAACTCGGCATCGTACCGTTCCGAGAGCGGCTGACCGACGTCGACCGATAAGGCCATGACCGGCGCGCCGTTGTCCGCTTCCTCCAGGCAATAGACGAGCGGCCCGCGTTGAATCGCGGCTTTGCCCGCATTCGCGCGAACCTGCGGATTCGCTTCGATCCATCTCGGCTGCATCGGCAGCGTCAATTCGATTCGGTCGCCTGACTGCCATTCCCGGCGCACATATGCGTAGCCGTCCTCTAGAATCGGATCGATCCCGATGGACTCTCCGTTCACGCGCAGCTCGCAGCCCGTTCCGGCCCAGCCGGGGATTCGCAGCGCAATCGTGAATGCCGCCGGGGAAGCCGGCTCGACCGCAAGCTTGACCTTGCCGTTCCACGTATAGTCCGATTCTTGGTTCAGCTGGACGGCAGTCCCGCCGACATCGGTCGACAATTCGCCTCCGACATACAGATGCGCATAAATCGTGTCGCCGCTTGTCCCGTACACATATTGACCGAGCGATGCGAGCAGTCTCGCCGCATTGGGCGGACAGCAGGCGCAGCCGAACCAAGGCTGGCGGACGGGCTTCACATGATGCTTGCCCGGATTATGCTTGCAAGCCGACGGCCACACCTCCAGCGGATTCACGTAAAAATAATGCTTCCCGTCCTGCGCCATGCCTGCCAGCACCGTATTGTACAGCGCCCGCTCCAGCACGTCGGCGTATTCGCCCTTGGCTTCGATGCGGAGCATGCGGCTTGCGAACAAGATCAATGCGATCGAAGCGCATGTCTCCGCATAGGCCGTATCGTTCGGCAGCTCGTAGTCGACGCTGAACGCTTCGCGTTCGTGGTTCGAACCGACGCCGCCGGTAATGTACATTTGCTTGCGTACCGTATTGTTCCACAGCTTGACGCAAGCGTCGTAGAGCGGCTTGTCCCGATCCAGCAGCGCGAGATCCGCCATCCCGGCATACATATACAGCGCGCGGACCGCATGTCCGACCGCTTCGGATTGTTCGCGTACCGGCTCGTGCGCTTGATGGTACTTCAGGTCTAACGTGAACCGGCTGCCGTTCCAGTGCGAGACGCGGCCTAACCGCTCCCACTCCTCCTCGAAGAAGGAAGGCTTCTGTCCCCGCTCATCGATGAAAAAGCGCGCCAACCGCATATAGCGGTCGTTCCCGGTCACGCGATACAGCTTCACGAGCGCGAGCTCGATCTCCTGATGACCGTCGTAGCCGCGAAGCTTGCCTTCCTCCGGGCCGAATACGTCATCGATATGATCGGCATATCGACACATGACATCCAGCAGCCTGCGCTTGCCCGTCGCATCATAATAAGCGACGGCCGCCTCCATCATGTGGCCGGCGCAGTAGAGCTCGTGGCATTCTTGCAGATTCGTCCAGCGCTTGCCCGGTTCCTTGACGGTGAAGTACGTATTGAGATAGCCGTCTTCCTGCTGCGCCGCCGCGATCAGCTCGATCAGTTCATCCGCGCGTCGTTCCAGCTCGGGGTCGGGATGGGTCATCAGCGAGTACCCGACAGCCTCTAGATATTTCGCGAGATCGCTGTCTTGGAAGACGAGTCCGCCGAATTCCCCCTGAGCTTGTCCTGCCGCAATGCGAAAATTGTTCACCGCATGGCTGGGCTCAGCGCCGGGCACGTTGTCATGCAGCGCTTCGTACTGATAGGGGATCACCACTTCCCTTACGAGCTTGTCATACCGCGACCAGAGCGAATCCTCGATGCGGACTTGCTTCGGCGTAACCGGTGTCATGATTTCCTTCATATTATGCTCATCCTCTCTTCCTCTTCTCTCACACGCCTCTGCGCGGATGCGTCTATCTCGATTGTATGCTGTCTTAAGCCTGATTTATATAGAGGAAGACAACCCTTTCTTATACGATTTCACACATCCTAGATAGAAGCCGCCAATGACGAAGAAGGCAGCGGGACGAATCCCGCTGCCTTCTCGATCTACCGCTATTCGACTATTCGTTCCAGAGCGCAACGCGTTCTTTCACGAGCGCTTCGTAGCCGTCTTCCATCTTTTCAACGCCAGCTTTGATAAGCTCAGCTTGGTAGTCATCCCAGATCTTGTCGAAGTCTGCCGGCTTCGCCAGGATCGCTTGCGGGATACGTTTCCAAGTAATTTCTTTCATCTTCTCGGCCAGGATGTTCGTGTCGCTGTCAGCTGGAACGGCAATGTTCCATGCTGCGCCCCACGGACGAATCGGGAACTCATCCGATTTAGGGAAGTGATCCTTCCAGATCGTCAGACCGTAGCCTGCGAGCGCTTCCTTCTCGGCATCGTTATACTCTGCCACGATTTGTTCGGGGAACGCCGTCGTGTAGTAGTTGCCCGATGGGTCGAGTACGCCGTCGCCGTAGTGCATGCCGAGGTTGTGATAGAAGCCGATACCGGATTCCTTCTGGAAGCCCGTAGGGTCGTTCTTCTTCTTCTCGAGCACGTCGGCAGGAATTACGCGTTTGCCGTTCTCCATGACGTAGTGCTGGCCTTCAACACCCCAGTTGTCGAGGATTTGGCCTTCATCGGATGCCAGGTAGTCCAGGAATTTAATCGCGCGGACCGGATCCGGGTTGTCGACCGTAATGCCGATGCCGTTACCTGCCATGAAGCCTGTCGGCCAGTAAGACGTATCCTTCGTTTCTTCCGTCAGCGTGACCGGATAGTGGCCGTAGCCGTATTCGAATTTGCCTTCTGCTTTCAGCGCGTTCTCGCCGTCTTGGAAGTCCCAGCGCTGGTCGATCAGGCCAAGTACGCGGCCGGAAGCGATCTTCGCTTTGTATTGGTCATACTTTTGAACGAAGCTTTCCTTGTCAAGCAAGCCTTCTGCGTTCATGTGGTTCAGCCAACGGAAGTACTCTTTCTCTACCGGACGGCGGAAGTGATACGTCACTTCTTGCGTATCGATATCGATATGGTATTCGCCGTCATCCGGAGCGCCGGTCGTGTAGAAGGCCGGGTTCGTGACGAAAATATACATGCGCCAGTCGTCGGCATTCAGCGTCAGACCGATGTTCGGGTTGCCGTTCTCATCCACAGGGTGCTTCTCGAGATAAGCTTTGATCGCATTCTCGAAATCCTTGACGGTACGAATCTTCGGATAGCCAAGCTCTTTCACGACACGGTGCTGCAGCTCGAAGCCGCCGCCTGCCGCGAAGCCTTCGCCGCCCATTTCGGCATACGTCGGGATGATGTAGATCGATTGGTCTTCTTGGCTGTAGCGCAGACGCTTGATCTGGTCGCCGAGCAGCTTCTTGATGTTCGGTGCATGCTCTTCGATCAGTTCCGTCAGGTCGAGCAGCGCACCGGCTTCAACCAGCTTGCTCGTTTCGCCTTTCGGGCTGATCAGGTCAGGATAGTCACCGGAAGCGGCGATCAGGGCGATTTTCTGGGAAGCATCCCCTACTGCGAATTCGGCATCAAGCGTGACGCCCGTCTTTTCTGTAATGACTTTGCCTACTGCATCTTGCATCTTCTGCCAGTTCGGGCTCTCGTCCGAACCGTAGAACGTGAATGTAATCGGCGATAGATCTTCCGAGCCTGCATTCTGGCCGTTCGAGCCGGCATTCTTACCCGCGTTGCCGTTGTTCTCCGGAGCATTGTTGTTGCCGCCGCAGCCTGCGAGCAGGCCTGCAAGCATGGTAGCCGTAAGCAGTATGCCCGACCACTTTTTCTTTGTGCTCATGAAAGTACCCTCCTATTGTGTATGCTTCTATCGTATAAACAGGTTTCCCCGCCAATACCGTATGTATCCAGCCATGATCGCGACGTTAATGCTTCGATGCGAACTCGACGTCGAATCTTGAACGCTGGCGCACTTTCCGGTACTCACGTAGATTTGACTACGCTCCGTTCCTCAATTGCTACCATCGTCCAACCTTCTCGACGTTTATGGCTGGATTTTGCGAAGTTGTAACTGTACGTTACAACGTTAGCTGATCATTAACTCTTGACAGCACCGAGCGTCATGCCCTTGACGAAGTACTTCTGGAGGAACGGGTACACGACCAGGATCGGTAACGTTACGACCATCGTAATCGCCATCTTGACCGATTCCGGCGATACCTGCGACATGACCTCGGCCATGTTCTGGCTGCGGTAGTCAGTGTTCGCCTGCGTACTCTGCAGCACCTTCATCAGCTCGTACTGCAGCGTCGTCAGATGCTCGGATGACGAGTTGTACAGATAGGTATCGAACCAGGAGTTCCATTGGCCGACCGCAAGGAACAGCGCAATCGTGGCCAATGCCGGCTTGGTCAACGGAAGAATGACCCGCCAGTAGATGGTGAAATCATTCGCGCCGTCGAGCTTCGCAGACTCTTGCAGCGCATAAGGCAATCCATCGATGAACGAACGGATGACGAATACGTTGAAGGCGCTGACCAGACCCGGCAGAATGTACACCGCGAACGAGTTCATCAAGCCCAGATCGCGGATAAGCAGGAACACCGGGATCAGACCGCCGGACACGTACATCGTCAAGGCCAGGAAGACGGACACGAATCGTCTGCCTTGGAAGTCCGGCCGACTCAGCGTGAATGCCAGCATCGAAGCGCTGAGCAGTCCGGCTAGCGTACCCAGTACAGTACGTAGCGCAGAGTTCTGGAACCCTGTGATCAAGCCTTCATACGAGAAAATAATCTTGTAATTCTCCAGTGTGAAAACACGCGGGAAGATCGTGATGCCGCCTCTTACGCTGTCCGTCGATTCGTTGAGCGAAATCGCCAGCACGTTCAAGAACGGATATAGGGTAGCGACCGTAATGATCGTCACGAATACGTAGACAAGAACGTCGAACAACCGATCGGATAGAGGCGCCCCTTGGAGCGATCTTCTGGTTAGCATCTAGGCATCCTCCTTACATAATGCTTTCTTTGGTAATCCGCTTGAACAAGCCGTTCGCTGTGAAGAGCAGGATGACGCTGACTACGGAGTTGAAGATGTTTATGGCGGTACCGAATGAGAATCGTCCCATTGCAAGTCCGTAATTCAATGCATACAGATCCAGAACCTGCGAATATTCGCGCACCAAGTTGTTACCGAGCAGGAACTGCTTCTCGAAGCCGATGCTGATCAAGTGACCGATCGACATGATAAGCAGGATGATGATCGTGGACCGAATGCCCGGCAGCGTAATATGCCAGATCTGTTGAATCCGATTCGCGCCGTCGACCTTCGCCGCTTCGTAGAGCTCAGGACCGATGCCCGCAATCGCCGCTAGGTAGATAATCGCGTTCCAGCCTGTCTCCTTCCAGACGTCGGCAGCGGTCACGATCCCCCAGAACCATTCGCCCTTGGCCATGAATTGGATCGGTTCGTTGATGATCCCGATGAACATCAAGATATCGTTGACGGCGCCGTTCTCCGTCGAGAGCATCTTCGTGACGATACCCGCTACGACGACCCAGGACACGAAGTGAGGCAGATACGAGATCGTCTGCGCGAAGCGCTTGAAGAACATCTGGCGAACTTCATTGAGCAATATGGCGAAGATGATCGGAATCGTGAATCCTGCGATCAATCCCATGAAGCTCATGGCCAGCGTGTTGCGCATGACCAGATAGAACATGTCATCCTGGAAAAGCGCTACGAAATGATCGAAACCCACCCAGTCTTGCTCGAAGAACGAACGGCCCGGACGGTATTTCTGGAACGCCATCGTCCAGCCCCAGAGCGGCAGATAACTGAACACGAATACCCATATTACAAATGGCAGCGACATCGCATACAGATAACGGTTCTGTACAGCCATGCGCAGAAATCGTTTGGTTCGTTCGGCTCGGGTTTCCTTGTATTTCTTAGGTGTTGGTGTTACCGCTTCCATGTGACCCCTCCTTGCTGATGTCTTCATTTTAGAGCAATCGATACCCGGCCAGTACCCGAAGG
>JAEZCJ010000093.1 GCA_023433615.1 Bacillota bacterium
TCTCTTTTACGAATGCCTTCACTTGTTCCTTACTGAACCGAGCCATTGGAGCCATCCTCTCAAACCAGCCTTTCTCTCATTGTAATAGATATGGTTTGAGAGTTTACACAGAATATTTTACAGACTCTGTTGTGTCAAATAATCATTACAATAAACCGTTGTGCGGGGAGAACTAGTGTCAAACCGAATTACAACTCACAAGGAGAGTTTCGATGGAATATCATGTATCCCTGCAGGGGAACGATCAGGCAAGAGGCACGGCCGATCAACCTTTTCGCACCATATCGCGCGCTGCCGCTCTTGCAATGGCCGGTGATACGGTCATTGTTCACGCCGGCGTATACAGGGAGTGGGTAAATCCTGCTAATGGAGGAACGGCGGAGCATAGAATCGTCTATCGATCCGCGGGAGACGGTGAAGTCGTCATTACAGGGGCGGAACGGATTGCGGACTGGAAGTCCGAAGGTGGCCATGTTTGGAGTACGGAAGTACCCAATTCCATCTTCTCCGTTCGTAACCCTTATGAAGTGGAGCTGAGCGGAGACTGGTTGTTTGACGGCGCCTTCCCGGTTCATCTCGGCGATGTCTATTTGGATGCCAGATCCTTGTATGAATGCGATAGCGTGGACAAGGTTCGCAACCCCGAAGTGTGGCCCGAAGCCAAATATCCCGAGGACTCGCTGCTGCAATGGCATGCCGAAGTCGGATCTGCGACAACGAAGATCTGGGCCAATTTCGGCGGGAAAGATCCTCGCAAGGAAAATGTGGAGATCAATGTCCGTCCTTACTGCTTCTGGCCTGACAAACCAGGACTGAACTACATAACCGTAAGCGGCTTCACGCTTCGTCAAGCCTCTCCGCAATGGGCGCCGCCGACCGATTACCAGGAAGGGTTGATCGGACCTCACTGGAGCAAGGGGTGGATTATCGAGAACAACGTGATCAGCGAATCCAAATGCGTCGGGATCAGCCTGGGCACCGAGATCGGCACCGGCCATGAGATGTCCAAGGAGAGGCATGTCAAAGGCGGCACGCAGCGCGAGCAGGAGGTTATACTGCGCGCATTGCGCTCCGGCTGGCATAAGGATCGAGTCGGCAGCCACATCGTGCGAGGCAACGTGATTCATGATTGCGAGCAAGCGGGTATTGTGGGTCATATGGGCGCAGCCTTCAGCAGCATCTACCGAAACCGCATTTACAATATCCACCATAAGCGGCTCAGACACGGTGCCGAAGTGGCAGGGATCAAGCTGCATGCTTCCCTGGATACGCAGATCAGCGACAATCGCATCTACAGCTGTTACCGGGCGCTCTGGCTTGACTGGCAGGCACAGGGCACCCGCATCAGCCGCAACGTATTCTTCGACAACCTGTCGGAGGACTTCTTCGTGGAGGTCTGCCATGGTCCGTATATGGTCGATCATAACCTGTTCCTCTCGCCCATGAACTTCAGGAATATGGCGCAGGGCGGAGCATTTGCCCATAATTTGTTCGCGGGCCGATTCGTCGTCCGTTCCGAGATTACCCGCATTACGCCGTACCACTTCCCTCACGAGACGGCAATGGCGGGATACTCCAATATCACCGGAGGCGACGACAGGTACTACAACAACATCTTTTTGGGAGATAACGATCCGCATAAGGAACCTGTTCCGATCACCTTTTTTGAACATCTGCCGCTTAAGCCGAGAGATGCGGTCGGAGAGGGCGGAAAGACCGTCATGGACGGCGTGCCGGACAAATCCGTTTGCTACCTGCATGCCGTGGGATTGGGGGGCTACGACAAGCATCCGAATGCCAAAGATAAAAAATGGTGGGAATACACCAGAGAAGAGCTTATGGCGCTTGGCGATGCCGCCAAGGATTTCTTTATCGGGAATGCCGTTCTTCCGGTGGCGATGGGCGGTAATGTGTATCTGAACGATGCGGTTCCGAGCCGTCATGAGCCCGATGCCAAGAGCTATGCGCAGAAGGGCATAACGGTTGAGGTTGATCCTGCGCAAGGCAAGGTGAACATTCGGGTTCATGCGCCCGAATTGCTTCGCGGAGCCGCTGCAACGCTGGTTACCACCGACCTGCTTGGCAAGACGTATCACGCCGATATGCAGTTCGAGGAACCGGACAGCGCGCCTTATCGTTTGGACGCCGACTATTTCGGTATGAGGAGACCTGACGCAGCTGCCGCATCCGGCCCGTTCGAATGGACCGAGGACGGAACGATAGATTTAGAATTCTAGTTGAGGATTGGGGTGGCGACGACCATGGAATACGCAAAACTCGGCAATACCGGCCTGGACGTGTCCCGACTCTGTCTCGGCTGCATGGGCTTCGGCGATGCGAGGAGCTGGACGCATCCATGGACCCTGAATGAAGAGCAGTCTCGCCCGGTCATCAAGCGGGCGCTTGAACTCGGCATCAACTTCTTCGATACGGCCAACGTGTATTCGGCAGGCCGAATGGGGCAGGATTGTCCCGCAAAGCCATCATGAGCGAGATCGACAACAGCTTGAAGCGGCTCGGCACCGATTACGTGGACCTGTATCAGATCCATCGCTGGGACTACGATACGCCGATCGAAGAGACGATGGAAGCGTTGCATGACGTCGTCAAGGCCGGCAAGGCCCGATACATCGGCGCTTCCGCCATGTTCGCCTGGCAGTTCCTGAAGGCGCAGCATGTCGCGGAGAAGAACGGTTGGACGCGCTTCGTCGCGATGCAGAACCATTACAATCTGATCTATCGGGAAGACGAGCGCGAGATGCTGCCGCTCTGCAAGGCCGAGGGTGTCGGCGTCATACCCTACAGCCCGCTCGCAGCGGGGAGATTGCTGCGTGATCCCGGGGAGACGACGCATCGATCCGAGACGGACCCGGCTCAGAAGGCGAAGTACGATGCGTATGCGGAAGCCGACCGGCCGATCATCGATCGCGTCGCCGCCATCGCCGCCGAGCGCGGCGTCCCCCGCGTCCATGTCGCGCTAGCTTGGCTGCTGCAGAAAGAACCGGTCACCTCCCCGATTATCGGCGCGACGACCATCGCCCATCTCGAAGACGACGTCGCGGCGCTGTCGTTCAAGCTGACGCCGGAAGAGATGGCGTCGCTGGAAGCGCCGTATGTTCCGCATCGGGTTGTCGGCGCGCTGTCGCGCTGACGAATAGCTGAGACTGTCTGAGTCTCGCGCATAGGAGGCTTCATCGGAATGGACATCGTCATGAACGAGGTTATGGCGAAGCAGATCTTGACGGAAGCGAAGGGCTATCTCGACGTCGGATTCACGCATTCCTTGAATCCGTACAGCGGCTGCGCCTTCGCGTGCCGATATTGCTACGTGAGAGAGATGCCGATCCAGAAGTTCAAGGAACTGCCTTGGGGTCAATGGGTGGATAGCAAGACGAACGCAGCGGACAATTACCGCAGGGAAATGGTCAAGCTGCGAGCCAAGGGCAAGCCGGTGAGACTGTTCATGGCCTCCGCTACAGATCCCTACCAACCGATCGAGCGGGAGGCTCAGATTACCCGCGGCATTCTGGAAGCGATGCTGGAGCACCCGCCGGATTGGCTGCAGGTCCAGACGCGGAGTCCGCTTGTCGCCCGAGACATCGAGCTGCTCCGGCAGCTCCAGCAGCGATGCGAGGTGCTCGTATCGATGACGGTCGAGACGGATCGGGAGGACGTGAAGCGCATATTCGCTCCCTACGCCCCTGGAATCAAGCAGCGCATCCAAGCGCTTGAACAGGTGCACGCGGCCGGCATTGCCACGCAGGCAGCCATATCCCCCGTGCTGCCGTTCA
>JAEZCJ010000098.1 GCA_023433615.1 Bacillota bacterium
GACTATATGCGCGAGTCGCCATATGGCAGGGATTGGCGTATGACGGGGATCTCGTCCGCCGCGGCGCTCAAGCAATACCTGATCGGCGGACACCCCATCGACATGCTGCTTATCCAGCCATGGCTTCTGCAAGAAGCGGACAGCCATGGCGCAGACATTCCGAAGGCGCTGCTCGTCAGGCGGCTTGGCGAAGCCCAGGGCTTGGCGACTGCGGAGGGGCTGATGGAAGTGCTGCAGTATCAGTCGATGCCCCGTTTGTTCCGGCAATTGAGCGAAGTACGGGGCGGATGGGGCGGCTCGATCATGCGTCTCGGCAGAGGACAATCGAATCGAACCGCGATTATAGGCGTCTATTCAGCCTCGGGCGGGATCGGGGTGACGGCGACCTCGCTGCATCTTGCGCATCTTGCTTCGCTGCGGGAGCGGAATGTCTTCTACCTGAATCTAGAGCCTTACGATGGCGCGGGAGCGCTGCTGGGCGATCAGCGAACGGAGGGCTTGTCCCGCTTGCTCTATGCGTTCAACTCCAAACCGGAAGAAGCCGACGCGCTGATGAAGCGGCTGCGCAAGCATCATCCGGTGCTGAAGGCCGATTATTTGCCGGGTGATTGTCCGCCGGAGGAGCGGATCGCGCTGGGAAGCTTCGAGGTCGGCAATCTGCTTGACACGATCGGCAATTCCGGCGACTACGATACGGTGGTCGTCGATCTCGGCAGCATGATGACGGAGGCGCATGGGGAGGTGCTCCGGCGGTGCGATGCCATGCTGTGGCTGACGGGAAGCGATGCAAGCGCGCGCTTCAAATCCGAGGCGGCCATGGGTTACGCCAAGCGGACATGGCAGCAGGATGCCGTGCTTTGGGAACGCAAGCTTCGCTACGTGGAGTGCGCGACGAAGGAGACGCAGGATGCGGGAGGGCGGCGCGATGCGGCTGGCCAGCGCGCAGCGTTCGGGCAGCTGCCGCATGCTCCCGGCCTGCGAAGCGGCGACGATCTGCGCCGACTGCTGGATCACCCGCAGTATCGATCCGCGGTCGGCCGCCTGCTGGACAAGCTGGCACTGGAAGGGGGCGATGCGGATGATCTCGGAGCCGACGGCCTTGCTGCTTCGCGAGCGCGTTAAGGAGGCAGTCGACCTCCATGAAGCGATAAGCGACAGCGAGCTTCTCCGGGCCATCGAAGGCGTCGTATTCGATTGGGCCGTCCAGCATCCGATGACTGCAGGAGCGAAGCATCAGGCGGTGCGGAGACTGTACCACGCCTTCCGGGGACTCGACATGCTCCAGCCGCTGCTGGACGATCCGACGGTCACGGAGATCATGATCAACGGCCATGAGAACATCTTCATCGAGCGCCACGGCAAAGTAACGCGCTACGCGGCGGCGTTCGAGAGCAAAGAGCGGCTGGAGCATGTGATCCAGCATGTCGTGGGCAGCGTGAACCGCGTCGTGAACGAGTCGGCTCCTATCGTGGACGCCAGGCTGCCGGACGGGTCGCGCATCCATGTCGTGCTGCCGCCAGTGGCGCTGCGGGGACCGACGGTGACGATACGTAAGTTTCCGGAGCGGCCGCTGATGATGGACGACCTGATACAAGCGGGCGCCGTCACGCAGGAAGCGGCCGACTTGCTAGCCAAGCTGGTGCGAGCCAGGTATAACATCTTCATCTCAGGCGGTACGGGAACGGGCAAGACGACCTTCCTCAATGCGTTATCGCAGTATATTCCGGCGGATGAGCGCGTCGTGACGATCGAGGATTCGGCGGAGCTGCAGATCCGGGGCATTGCGAATCTCGTATCGCTGGAGACGCGCAACGCGAATACGGAGGGCAAGGGCGAGGTAACGGTCCGCGCGCTGATCCGGGCCTCGCTGCGAATGCGGCCTGACCGCATCGTCGTCGGAGAGGTGCGCGGCGGCGAGACGCTGGATATGCTGCAGGCGATGAATACGGGGCATGACGGCAGCTTGTCCACGGGCCACGGGAACAGCCCGAAGGATATGCTGGCCCGGCTCGAGACGATGGCGTTGTCCGCCGCAGAGCTCCCCGTGATGGCGATACGCGGCCAGCTCGCATCCGGCATCGATCTGCTCATTCATCTGTCGCGGCTGCGGGACGGGACGCGCAGGGTGACCGAGATCACGGAGATTGCGGGCGTGGAGGACGGCGAGATCAGATTGAACGCGCTGTTCCGCTTCGCGGAGGCCGGCGGCGAACGCGACGCGATCGTTCAAGGGAAACTGCGGCATACCGGGCATGCGCTGCAGCGGACCGCGAAGCTCGCGATGGCAGGACCGGATATGCCGCTGCAGGAGGCGATTCCTTCATGCGAGCGTTAAGCGGTAAAGCAATTAACTCTAAGGTGCTTACGCCCAGGAATCGATACGCCGTGATACTGGCGGGGGCTGCATTGGCTTGTGCCGCTGCAGGCTTGTACTACCAATCGTTCGCGGCAGGGCTGCTGTTCGCCCCGCTGGGGCTGCTGGCTCCGAGGTGGGTCGGACGGCAGTTGGAGCGATGGCGGCAGGAGAGGCTGAAGCTGCAGTTCAAGGATGCGCTGCAATCGATTGCTACATCCCTGTCTGCCGGCCGGTCGGTGGACAATGCCATCCTTGTTGTGTCGGAAGATCTGCGCATGATCTACCCCGATCCGACAATCGAGATCCGTGTAGAATTCGACAGGATCGGAAGCCGGATGCGGAACGGGGACAGCATGGAGCATAGTCTCGGCTCCTTCGGAGAGCGGGCTCGAATCGAAGACGTCCGAATTTTCGCCGATGTGGTGATGACCGCGAAGCGCTCCGGCGGGGATCTGGTTGCCGCGGTGCGCGGCGCTGCCGAGCAGCTCGGGGATAAGCTGGATGTCGAACGCGAGCTAGCCGTCATCCTCGCACGCAAGCGATTCGAGGCGCGAATGATGCTGGCCGCCCCGTTCGTCTTCGTACTGTTCCTGTCGGTAACGGCACCTGACTACATGGCTCCGCTCCACAGCGCGGTCGGTTATGTGTTGTTGACGGTTGCGCTAATCGTCCATGCAGGGTGTTACTATCTGACCGATCGCATCATGGCAATCGAACTCTAACGTGCAGCGGAAGGAGTGTGAGCGCATGTTGTTGCCGGCATTGGCGGTGATCGGAGGCTGGCTCGTTATTGTACTTGCGGGCGTGAGGCGAACGCTGTTCTTAGAGCGTACTCGAGCAGGAGGACAGCGATATCGCCGTCAGGCTCGGTCATGGCAACACTTGCTGTTCATCCTGCCGTACGAGCCGTTCGTCGATCGGCTGGCCAAGCATTCCGCGGCGCTCACGCTTATGGCAGGCGTACAGTCGCGACTAGCTCAGCTGGGAGAGAACGGAAGGCTGGGAGGCATAAGGAGCTCAAGCGGGCTGAACGGCTCTAGCGGCGAAGCCGGAAGACGCTTCATGGCCGAATGCCTCGGACACGGGTTTGCGGCCGCAGGAGGCGTGACGCTGCTCGCTGCCGTCGCCGATGAGCCGGCGATGCTGGCCATTGCACTCGCGGCCATGCCGCTGCTTCCCGCGATGCGCATCCGCAGGCTCTACCGCAGCGCAGAAGAACGCCGCAGGGCGATCGTAACGGCGCTGCCCGCTCTGCTCGGGAAGCTTACGCTGCTCGTCGGAGCGGGCGAGACCGTGCAGGCCGCGCTATTCCGGTGCGCGGATGCCGGGGATGCGGACAGCGCATTGTACACCGAGCTTAGGCGGTCGGTGCATGCCATCCGCAACGGCGAGTCGTTCCGGCAGGCAATGGAGCAATTCGGCAGGCGATGCGGCGTGCAGGAGGCTGCCGTATTCACGGCGGCGATCCTGTTGAACTACCAGAAGGGCGGCGACCGGTTCGTCATGTCGCTGCGCGAGCTGTCCTACGGCTTGTGGGAGAAACGCAAGGCCATCGCGCGAATCCGCGCGGAAGAGGCAGCGTCGAAGCTATCTTTTCCGCTGGTAGTCGTCTTCTTGGTGCTCATGGTCATCATCGGGGCGCCTGCGGTACTTAGCATGTGAGATAGGGCAATTACGATAATGCGAAATTGGGAGGGGTTAGGATGATGAGCGGATTAATGAGTAGGGCAGCGCGACGCTTATGGCAATCGGAGGAAGGCGCGGGAACGCTGGAGGTCATCTTGATTATCGCGGTAGTCATTATCGTGGCCTTGCTGTTCAAGGATTGGATCATCGCGCTTGTTGAAGATCTGATGCAGCGGGCAGATGATCAAGCGGACACGATTTTCGAATGATCGGGCTGCTCCGCGAGCTATGGCAAGACCGGCGCGGAAGCTTCGTCCTGGATGCGTCGGTCATGTTCCCGCTGGTGTTTGTCTCGGTGCTGCTGATGCTGCTGTTGAGTCTAGCGGTCTACCAGCGCGCGATCGTCTATTACTCCGCTTCGGCCGCGGCGGAGAAGGCAGCATTCCGTTGGGATAACAGTTACCGCGATATGCCGACAGGACGTGCGCCGACCGGACATTACGATCGTCTTTATTGGCGGCTTGCGGATAATCGCATGTTGGAGGGGATATTCGGCTCGCTGCAGGGCGGTGCCCGCGATTCGAATGGCGGGTTGCTGCTGCCGGCCTTCGATGCCGACGAGCGGGAGGGGGATCTTGCAACGATCAAGATCCGCAGATCAGCGGCTCGAATCGATCCGTCATTCAGCGGGGCAGCGCGGCTAGAGCAGGGCAATCCGCTGCTCAGGCAAGTCAGGATCGAGCTCCAAGCACCGGCGGCCATCGAGTCCGTGCAGCGGATGATCGGACGTGGCGCAAGCCATGCTGCAGCTTCATCGGCTGTCGTCGATCCCGTGGAATTCACGAGACTCGTCGATCTGGCACGGTATTATGCTGCCAAGTTCGGCAGCGGGACCGGCGGGAATGCGAAGCGAGGACAGGCGCAGGCGGTGCTGGCGGAGAAAGGCAAGCAACAGGGCGGAGGGGAAGCGCCATGAAGCGACGGATGCGCGGATTGCTGGTCCGGGCTGACGGATCGGTCAGTCTGTATCTGATCGCGATTACGGCGGCAGTCTTCCTCTTCATGGCCGTGCTGATCGATTATGCCCGGATTGCCGCATTCGAGCGCCACGCGGAGACTTCCGCATACGCTGCAGCCCGCTCGATGCTGTCCGCATACGACGAGATCCTCTATGCCCGTTACGGATTATTCGGGCGAGGGGGAACAGACGGCGCGGAGATCGCTTCGCGCGTCCTGGAGACGAATGCGGCGGCAAGGGGGAGGGCCGGCGCGTTCGAGCTGCTGGATATTCGCGTGGAGGACGTTCACGTGCAGACCGAGGAAATGCTGGGACAGCATCCGGTTCTGAAGCGGCAAATTCTCGAGGAGATGAAATATAAAGCGCCGATCGACTTGTCGATCGAGGTTGCGGGCAAGTTCCGTGCGCTGTCCGGCACGATGAACGAAGCGACGCGCACGGTGAACCAACTGGAGGAGCTGCGTAAGCTCTACGATGCGAGACAGCGCCATCTGCTGGCTGCGCACCGCGCTCAGCAGGATGCCGCGGCTGCAGTGTCGGGCTCCGGCATCGACGCCTTGATCCCGGTCATGGCCGGAGGACAGGCGGCAGGCGATACGGCGGCCGGGGTCGCCGCAGGTTACCCGACCTATGTTGGATGGGTAGAGGAGGATCGGAACCGGGCCGCAGATGCGGATGAAGGCGAGTATGAGGATGAAGATGAGGGTGCGGAGGGTGAAGAAGATGCTGAGGATTCGGGACCGCTGCATGAAGCGGATATCGCGGCGTATGAAGCGTCTGCGCGCTCGACCGCGTACGGCATTCGGCAGGCGGCCTTGACTGGCTCTAGTCAGCATGCCGGCTTCATCCGGTCAGCCATGAACGAGCTAGATGCGGCAGAGGCGGTGAATGCCCGCATGGCAGCCGTTGTGCAAGCGGCGTCGAGTGACGGAGCTGCATCCGCGAGCACGGGATATGGCAAGCTTGCGAAGAGCAAGACTGCTGCAATCGGCAGCGGCGGACAGCCCGATATCGCTGTCGATCCATCCGGGCTGAGCTCGCTGCGTGCCGAGGCGGATCGCCTCGTGCTGGAGGCATCCTGGTTCCAGTTCTATCGGAACGAGATGGCAGCGCAGGGAGCCGCTGCTGCAGCCGTGGACGGGTCGGCGGCAGCGTTCCAATCCGCGGTATCGAATGCCTTGGCTGCCCCTTCGGCTGGAAGGGGACTGACGCTGTCCAACCAAGCGGGATCGCTGGCTGCGGCTTATCGGCAATATGCGGGAAGCTATCTGGGCTCTGCTCCTGTGCTTGCCGCAAGGGAAAGCAGCATTCGGGAAGGAGATGCCGCAGATGCCGAGCGGAAGAAGCTGGAGAAACAAGCCTCCGCCAAGCTAGGAGACGCCCGTAAGCTGCTGGGACAGCTGGGGGCCTTGCCGGCGACCTCCGAAGCGGTGGAGAGCTACCGCAGGCTGCAAGAGCTGCATGACCGGAATCGGGCTTGGAATCAGGCGGTAGAAGAGGCGGTCGACGCTGAGGAAGACGCGGTTGAGGAAGGCGACAGTATCGAGATCCGTTCATCCGGAGACAGCGGTTCTTACGCGGAGCAATCGATGAACCGATCCGACGGAATGTTCGGGTTCGTGGCGGATGCTTTGAGCGGCATGCGGGACGAGCTCTATTTGAACGAGTATGCGGTGCATCGCTTCACGGCTTTTCAGCCGCAGAACCTCAGTACTGTCGCGACCGGCGGAACCCCACCCGGGGAGGGTCTGGCGCAAGCCGTCTCCCTGCATAACCAAGAGGTGGAGTACGTGATCTATGGCATGCATGACCCGGCATCGAACCTCGCGGCAGCATTCGGCGAAATCTTCGCGTTAAGGATGGCCATCCGAACGATGGAGGGACTGATCGAGAAACGGCCGCTCGGGCATCCGCTGATCGTGCTCGCGGCAGCCGTGCTTCACGGGATCGAGAAGGCGATCGAGGACATGATCAGCCTGGTACAGAAGGGGTCGACGCCGCTGAGCAAATACGCGCCTGTCGACATCGGTTATCGCGATTATCTAAGGCTGTTCTTATTCCTGCACGGCAGCGAGCAGGCGAAGCTGTCGCGCATCGCGGCCTTGATCGAGCATCACACCGGATACGACCTGCATGCGGTGCCGACCGCGTTAGCCGGCGAGTTCGCTGCATCGACGAACCTGTGGTTCTTGCCCGGCATCGGCAAGGCAATGGCGAGAAGCGGTATATTACGAGGCAGAGTAGAAGAGGGCCGATATGAAACGACGCGTACGGTTGTATGGTCTTATTCGTAGGCTGATGGACGAACGGGGCGGCATGGCATTGGAAGCCTCGATCGTGCTCCCTGCATTCATGTTCGTGATGATGCTGCTCATGTTGCTGATTCGGCTGTCGGCTGTGCAGATGGCGCTGCAGGACACGGCGGGTCAGACCGTTCGGTTGGCTGCCGCACATATACGGCCTGTAGCGCTGGCGACAGAGGCGTCCGTTGGCAGCATCCCTGCGCTTCCCTCGCTGCCGCAGCTGCCTCTCGGCGAGATCGGACCGCTTGCCGCAGAGCTGGCCGGAGCCTTGCCGGAGCCTGCCGGACCGATGCTGGAAGCGGTGCTTAACGGCGACTGGCAGCCGCTCGTCGATGCGGCGGCTACGTCGGTCGGCCAAGAAGCCGTGCTGCCGCTGATTCGAAGTCTTGCGCCAAGTTCGATCTTGGAACAGGATAAACTTCGGCTGGAC
The DNA here is from genome assembly GCA_023433615.1 of Bacillota bacterium. GTDB lineage: Bacteria > Bacillota > Bacilli > Paenibacillales > Paenibacillaceae > Paenibacillus_I. Next base: position 7,734 of record JAEZCJ010000098.1, read on the forward strand.
GGGCTGACGCTGCCTGATCTGCAGACCAAGGAAGAGCCGTACTTATCGGTTCGGCTCGCTTATGATGTCCCGTTGGGGCTGCCGTTCACGAGGCAAACCGTTACGTTGACCGCAACGGCGGCGGAGCGGGTATGGGTCGGCGACACGGCCGCGGCAGTTTCGCATGCCGGAACAAGCGATGGGCGGGATCTGCGGATCGCGATCTTGGCCGTTGAGCCGATGCCGCTGCGGCCGGGGAAAAAGGCCAAGGTCATTGCGGCAGGGCCGCCTTATACGCAGCTGTCGCTGCAAGTCCGTTACAAGAGCGGGACGAGCAGGGCCAAGCATCTCGGTGATGCCGCCACTGACGAGAACGGCATCGTGGAATGGGAATGGCACGTGTCCGGCAACACGACGCCGGGTACTTGGGAGCTGGTCGTGAGCGGTCCGGAAGGGACAGCGGTCACGCACCTATTCGAGGTGCGCAAAAAAGGGACTTAGAGGAGGAAGGGGCCAGCGGATATGACGCTGTTGTACGCAGCTGGAGCTGCCGTCTTGCTAGGGGCTGCGCTTGTGACCGATATCCGGAAGATGATCATTCCGAACAGGCTGACTATGCCTGCCTTGCTGCTAGGCGCAATCGCGCATCTTGCATGGGACGGAGCTGCCGGTCTGCGGCTGTCAGTCTTGGGATCCATATGCGGAACAGGCATACTGCTCGCGCTATACCTCATGCGGGCAGTGGGAGCGGGGGACGTGAAGCTGTTCGCTGCGCTCGGCGCTTGGCTGGGCCCAGCCGCGGCTTCCGAGGTTGCGATGTACGCCGTTATCGCTGCTGGAGGCTATGGTCTCTTGACAGCGCTGACTTGGCGCTTGTTCATGCGTCGAATTTGGCTGCGCGCCGGCTGGTGTATCGCGGATGATCCGCAGCATCGTCCGGGCTGGATCGGCAATCGGATCCGAATGCCGTTCATGTTAGCCGTCTGTCCGGGAGCGGCCGCAATGTGGCTAATGGGTTGAGCGGCGGCACGAGAGCGCTGTAAGAGAAATGCCGACAGGGGGAGAGAGAATGGAACCGTTCTTAGTAGATTTCGCCATGCAGCGCGGGCACGAGATGCTGATCACGAGGGACCCGCCGTTCAAGCGGAGCGATATGGACGAGATCGACCTGAACATGCTGCAGGCGGAGACGATTCCGAGACTGCTTCGGGTCGACTGGCTGGAAGTAGACGAATGCATCCAGTTCCGATACAGCCTGACAGGCAAGCGGATGCTTGCTCAGCGATTGGCTGCGCAGCCGCTCCGCATGATGGATTATTACGAGCTGATGCTCGGAGTCATTGAGGCGCTGGATGAGTGCAGGCACTATCTGCTGCGCGAGTGCTGCTGCTTGTTGGACGAGCGCTATCTATTCGTAGGGGAACGCTGGAGCGATGTTTGGCTCGCCTATGTGCCGCTTCGTGAAGGATGCGCGAGGCAGCCCTACCATGAAGCGCTCTTGGGCCTCGCTGCCCGCTGGGGTGCGCGCGTGACGGAAGTGGAAGGCGGAGGGCTGCAGATGGTGCTGAAGCTGCTCGAAGCCCAGGGTTCTTCACTGACCAGCGTCAGGAATGCCATGTTGGAATGGATGGGATCTCATGCCGGCATCGCGTTGCCGGATGCCTCTGCAGCAATTGAACCAACTGTGGGGACAGCGCGTCCGAATGCCGGAAGCGGGCAAGCTGGAAGAAGGGGATTCGATGCGGCGATTATGACCAATCCGTTAGCGCGCAAGTCTGGAGATCACGACAATGCCGCATTGTCCTTCCGACAGGATCGCGATCGGGTAGGTTCCGTCTTTAAAGAGAAGCCGCGTGCTGCAGAAGCTGGGCAAGCGGAACTCACGGGTTATCTGGATCGGGAATGGCGAACGGAAGAGGGCAAGCAAGCGGATGCGTCCCGCGCCAAATGGTTATCCGGTGCGCTGACGCTCGTCGTATGCGCATGCTGCTGGCGATTCGTGTATCTGCCGTCGCCAGGAATGGAGCAGCTGCTCATCTGTACGGGGTTAACGCTGTTATTGCTATGGGGAGTGGTGAAATTGTGGAGCAAGCTCGGCCGGAATCGGGCGCCGTTACCGATCCTGTCGCTTGAGGATACGCTGCCGGAGCAGAACAGCGAGGGCCTGCTATGGGGGCAGTCCCCATCCAGCGCGGATGTCGATCCAGGCCGGCAGCGCGCACCGGGTCTAGGTATCAGCGGATTGGATAGCGATCGCGATAGGCGGAACGATAGTTCGGATTCGAGCCACCCGATTGGCAGCGCCTACGCACAGGGCAATTGGGAAGCTGCGACCGAAATAGCGGCTGCGTCCGATGAGACGACGCTGCTGAGCGATGCCTCTTCCGGCGGCAAGGCCCCGGGTGGAGGGACCGTGATGCGGGAGCATCAAGGACAATCGCTCCGCATCGCGCTCCCGATCGGCATCTCGGTTATCGGCAGGTCGGCGGAAATCTCGCATATCGTCGACACGGCTGAAGGCGTATCGCGTACGCATTTGGAGCTGGAATGGGACGGGCGGCAGGCCAAAGCCCGCGATCTCGCCTCGCGCAACGGAAGCTTGCTGAACGGAGCTCCGATGGTGCCCTACAAGCTGTATGAGCTCCAGCGCACGGATTGGATCCGGCTGGCAGGGACCGATGGCCCCCGATATTCGCTGCACGATACCGACTGATCAGCGCGGCTGCTTGCCGACGATGCTGCTAAGCGCGACATCTGCAGTAGGGTAACGGAACGCGAAACCGGCGTCCAGAGCAGCCAGCGGCAGAACCCGCTGACCCTCTAGGAGCAAGGCAGACATTTCACCGAGAACGGCCTTCATCATGAAGGCAGGCAGAGGGAGCCAATGCGGCCGCCGCATGGCTTGGCCGATCGCTCTGCCGAACATGTCGTTGGTCATCGGCTCCGGGGCAGAGGCGTTCACGGGGCCGGATATGCCGATATTGTCGAGACAGAACAGGATCAGACGCACGATGTCGTCGAGATGAATCCAAGACAGCCACTGCCGGCCGCTGCCGACGCGGCCGCCTGCGAAGAGGCGGTACGGCAGCGCCATCAGCGGGAATGATCCGCCTCGGGCAGCGATGACGAATCCGACGCGAAGCTTCACGAGCCGATCCGTTCGGATGCGATCGGCCGCTGCTTCCCATTGGCTGACGACGCCGGCCAGGAAATCCGTCTCCCGCGAAGGGCTGCGCTCGTCGAACGTCTCGGTCATGGACCACCCGTAGCTCGAAATGCCGGAAGCATTCACGACGACGCGAAGCGTGCCGGGCAAGTTGGCAGCATAGTCGGCAATCCGCTGCGCGGCGAACAAGCGGGATTGCAGAATTCTCGCCTTAGCGGCGGCCGTCCATCGCTGGCCCACCGTCTCGCCGGCCAAGTTCACCACTCCGTCTACCGAACCGACGGTTTCCGGATTGCGCGCAAGCTCGTCCCACGTAACGGTCGAGCCGCCGGCATCAACGCCTGCTCCCCCGTCTGCAGCCCGCCGCGACACGATGATGACCTCGTCACCGCGGTCCCGCAGCGCTTTCACGACGGCGGAGCCGATGAAGCCTGTCCCGCCGGTTACCAAGTACCGCATTCGCTCACTTCCTCTCTCATTTGCTGGCAATGCTCGTGCATCCGATGCCGATGCTGTCGATCCGTCGGCGATTATAGAGGTAAGGTTGTGATTGACCTTACGGAACCTACGAACGTTATCTAGCGCGATAAAGCGCATTTGCAATTACTTGCGGAACCGAGCGGCCTTATTGGCGCGAATTCCCGACAGGAAGTCCTGATCCGTCGGCGATAGCGTCATCTCGTTCCGTTATACGGGGAAACGCTCGATTATTCGCAGAATAACGTCGCTGTGTTCCGATTGAGCGTAGAGCGTGGAGCGTTATACGTGAGTACGTACTCGCTTGTAAGCTCCAAGACGATTCATGAGTGACCGCAATCGCTATGCAAATAAACCGCCTACAGGGCGGTTTATTTGTTCAATAGATGCTTGTAGGGCGAATAGTCGATCCCGTTCTTCTCCAAGAAGGAGGTCAAGCTGTTGTAGTCGCGCTTGGGCGTTGCCAGAATATAGCCCTCGATGCAGTGTGCGCGAGTCACTTCGGAAGCGCCGCTCTCGATCGCGAGCTGCCCGATCCGGGCTGCGATCGAATGCTTGGCGATATCGCGGAACGGGCCGGGAACCGGCGATACGAGCTCGTCCAGGAATGCCTTGCTCTCGTCCGTCCACATCGGCCTGCTGCGGTCTACCCAATAGTTCTGCCAGTCGAGCTTGGACTTGCCGTCCCGCTTCGGCAGCACCTTAAGGAATTTACGAAACATGAAGAACCCGCCGATCGCCATGAAGACGACCATGACGATGGCCCAGAATAAGATAAAAAACATGAACCCTTCGTTCCATGCACCCATTCGTGCTCACCTCTGACAGCATTATACCTTATCCGCGCCGGAAATTCGAGATTCGCAAGAGGCATGCGCACCAATCGCCGCAATCAACGTGATCAACATCTTCCGCGTACCAATCGCCGCAATCGCCTGAACCGTACCGCCCGGAGTGATCCGTTTACTCCCGGATCTCGGCAGAAGTTTCAGCTTTTTCGGTGCGTCATAATCTGTTATCATAGATACGATGCCTTTAAGAGGTTGTTCAAAGAGCTCGCTTGTGATCACGAAGCAATTCGAGAGGCCTATTCGACATCGAATCTTGAACGCTTGCGAAATTGAAGCTTATGCTTCCGATGCGCGTTTCTTACGAAACGCTGGAGGTTCTGACAACCGATCTTTTTGAACAACCATTATAAGAGGGGGAATAACCGAATGTTGAAGATCGGTTCGCATGTTTCGCTATCGGACAAAGGGCTGCTGAATGCCGCGGAAGAAGCGGTATCCTACGGCTCGAGTTCATTCATGATCTACACGGGTGCACCGCAGAATACGAGGCGCAAGCCGATTGAGGACTTATATATCCCGGAAGGCAAGGAATTAATGAAGGCACATGGCATCGACGAGATCGTCGTGCATGCGCCGTATATTATCAATCTCGGTTCGTATAAGGAAGATACGTTCGAGCTGGCGGTCCGCTTCCTGCAGGAAGAGATTCGGCGCACGAACAGCATCGGCGTGAAAAATATCGTGCTGCACCCCGGCGCGTACACGGATAAGGATGCCGAGTACGGCATTGCCCGTATCGCCGAGGGGCTGAACGAGGTGCTGGAGGGCACGAAGGAGACCGAGGTCAATATCGCGCTCGAGACGATGGCCGGCAAAGGGACGGAGATCGGCCGCTCTTTCGAGGAGCTTGCCGCGATCATCGACAAGGTCCAGAGCAACAACCGCCTGACGGTCTGCATGGACACCTGCCATATGCATGACGCAGGCTACGACTTGGTCAATGACTTGGACGGCGTGCTCGCCGAGTTCGACCGCATCGTCGGTCTGGATCGCGTCGCTGTCGTGCACATCAACGATTCGAAGAACCCGCGCGGCGCCGGCAAGGACCGTCACGCGCCGGTCGGCGCAGGCTTCCTGGGCCATGACGCGATCCACGGCATCGTGAACCACGAGCTGCTTGCCGGTCGTCCGTTCATTCTCGAGACGCCGTGGATCGGCAAGAACGACAAGACGTCCCGCCCGATGTACGAGACGGAGATCGCGCTCCTGCGGGGCGATGCGATGGCTCGCTTCGGTCAAGACTTCTTCGATCACGTCGAGCGTCTGCACCACTTCTTCGAGAAGGAGACGATCGACCACCGGGGCTACGTGCTCTCGATCTGGGAGACGCTGAAGAACGACGCGAAGGCGAAGAAGGCCGACCCGCGCGAGCCGATGGACAGGCTGTATGACCTGGTCTTCGAGAATCGCGTGCTGCCGGAGGATCTGACAGAAGAGCATATCAACCAGCGGATCACCGCATGGTTCGCAGGCAAGAAGCTTCTCGCGAACGCGTAACGCGCCGCGGCGGAGAGCTGTATCCCACCATCGACGGAAGGAAGTCTATCCCTATGCAGTCTAACGTGTACCAAGCGCAGCAATCGATGAAGAACGACAACAAGAATCGGGCACGCATGCTTATCTCCTGTCCGGACCGGCCAGGGATCGTAGCGGCCGTCTCGCAGTTCCTGTACGAGCACGGCGCCAACATCGTGCAATCCGACCAATATACGATGGACCCGGAGGGCGGCATGTTCTTCATTCGCTTCGAGTTCGACCTGCAGGAGCTCGATCGCGAGCTTCCGGTGCTCCAGGAGGACTTCACGCGTGTAGCGGACCGCTTCGAGATGAAGTGGCATACGTTCCGGGCCAGCCGCAAGAAGCGGCTCGCGATTTTCGTGTCCAAAGAGGACCATGCGCTGCTTGAGCTGCTCTGGCAGTGGCAGGCAGGCGACCTGGACGCCGAGATCGCGATGGTCATCAGCAACCACCTCGACATGAAAAATCTCGTCGAGTCGTTCGGGATCCCGTACCACCACATTCCGGTGACGGCAGACACGAAGGCAGAGGCCGAGAAGCAGCAGCTCGAGGCGGTGCAGGGCAAGGCGGATCTCATCGTGCTCGCGCGCTACATGCAGATCATCACGCCGAAGTTCATCGAATATTTTCCGAATCGGATCATTAACATTCACCACTCCTTCCTGCCGGCATTCGTCGGCGGCAAGCCGTATGCCCAAGCGTATAACCGCGGGGTCAAAATCATCGGCGCAACCGCGCACTACGTGACGGAGGAGCTGGACGGCGGACCGATCATCGAGCAGGACGTGCAGCGCGTCAGCCACCGCGATAACGTGAACGAGCTGAAGCGGATCGGACGGACGATCGAGCGGACCGTGCTGGCACGCGCCGTCAAGTGGCATATCGAGGATCGGATCATCGTGCATCAGAATAAGACTGTCGTATTCAACTGATCGATTCGTCGAGCCGATACGACATTCAAGGTATTCCGCCGGACCGTGCTGGGAGCAGCAGGGTCCGGTTGTTCTTTACCACAGTAGAATTTATAGGTTTCGAGCATTCGAAAACCGAAATTCTATTGGCGATTAAATCTACCTTTAAGCGCGGTCGCTCATCTTCGAATGGCCTCGATAGAGGTTTTCTCATGCGGCGAATGAGTGCCCATATAGACGCTGTCTATAGCGCAGACGGTGGAAAATAGCGCACGCTAATGGTACAATATTTCAAAGCCAATTCACTTGTACGTACAATGATGACGGCGCGGTATATGGCTCAAGTGACAAGATAATAGGAGGATATTCGCAAATGACAGTGACACAGAAATCTATCGACCAACTGTCGATCGACACGATTCGTACGCTTGCGATCGACGCGATCGAGAAAGCCAAATCCGGACACCCCGGCATGCCAATGGGTGCTGCTCCGATGGGCTACCAATTGTATGCGCGCACGATGAAGCATAATCCGTCCAACCCGCTCTGGATCAACCGCGACCGCTTCGTGCTGTCGGCCGGACACGGTTCGATGCTGCTGTACAGCCTGCTGCACCTGTCGGGCTATGATCTGCCGATCGAAGAGATCCAGAACTTCCGTCAATGGGGCTCCCTGACGCCGGGCCACCCGGAATGGGGCCACACGGCTGGCGTAGACGCAACGACGGGTCCGCTCGGACAAGGCATCGCGATGGCTGTCGGCATGGCTATGGCCGAAGCGCAGCTGGCTGCTACGTATAACAAGGGCGAATTCAACGTCATCGACCACTACACGTATTCGATCTGCGGCGACGGCGACCTGATGGAAGGCATCTCCAGCGAAGCGGCTTCGCTCGCTGGCCACCTGAAGCTCGGCAAGCTGGTCGTTCTGTACGATTCGAACGATATCTCGCTGGACGGCGAACTGAACCTGTCGTTCTCCGAGAACGTACAGAAGCGCTTCGAAGCTTACGGCTGGCAAGTGCTGCGCGTGGAAGACGGCAACGACCTCGGCGCGCTTCAGAAGGCTATCGCCGACGCGCAAGCGGAATCCGGCAAGCCGACGCTGATCGAAGTGAAGACGGTCATCGGCTACGGCAGCCCGAACAAGGGCGGCAAGGGCGGCCATGCAGGCCCGCACGGATCGCCGCTCGGTCCGGACGAGACGAAGTTGACGAAGGAAGCATACGGCTGGCCGCAGGACGCGCAGTTCCACGTGCCGAATGAAGTTCGCGAGCACTTTGCGAACGTGAAGGCGCAAGGCGAGCAAGCGAACGCGGCATGGGATAAGCTCGTTGCCGCTTACAAGTCCGCGCATCCGGAGCTCGCAGCTCAATTCGAGAGCGCCGTGAACGGCGACCTGCCGGCAGGCTGGGATGCCGATCTGCCTGTATACGCGGACGACGCTAAAGCGCTGTCGACGCGCGTCGCTTCCGGCGAAGCGCTCAACGGCCTTGCGAAGAATACGCCGAGCATCGTAGGCGGATCCGCTGACCTCGAGAGCTCGACGATGACGCATCTGAAGGGCATGACGAACTTCAAGCCGGGCAACTACGACGGCCGCAACATCTACTTCGGCGTGCGCGAATTCGGCATGGCTGCAGCGATGAACGGCATCATGCTGCATGGCGGTCTCAAGGTATACGGCGGCACGTTCTTCGTGTTCACGGACTACCTTCGTCCAGCGGTACGTCTGGCAGCACTGATGAAGCTGCCGGTTGTGTACGTCCTGACGCATGACAGCATCGCGGTCGGCGAAGACGGCCCGACGCACGAACCGATCGAGCAGCTCGCCTCGATCCGCATCATCCCTGGCCTGACGGTTATTCGTCCGGCTGACGCGAACGAGACGGCCCAAGCTTGGCGCTATGCGATCGCGAACAAGAACAACCCTGTCGCGCTCGTCCTGACGCGTCAGAACCTGCCGATCCTGGCAGGCACGTCGACTGCGGCACGCGCAGGCATCGAGCGCGGCGCTTACGTCGTATCCGAAGCTGCCGGCGAAGCGGTTGCACAGATCATCGCGACCGGTTCCGAAGTGCAGCTGGCGGTTGCCGCTCAGAAGGCTCTGGCTGAGCAAGGCATCGCGGTGCGCGTCATCAGCATGCCGAGCATGGACCTGTTCGAGAAGCAAGACAAGGCATACAAGGATTCCGTTCTGCTGCCTAACGTCAAGGCTCGTCTCGCGATCGAAATGGCGCATCCGTTCGGTTGGGAACGCTATGTCGGCGACCAAGGCGATATCCTCGGCATCGACACGTTCGGCGCTTCCGCTCCTGGCGACCGCGTCATTAAAGAATACGGCTTCACGGTCGAGAACGTCGTGAGCAAAGTAAAGGCACTGCTGTAATACCAACACCACTAAGAGGACCGCGGCCGAAGTTGCCGCGGTCCTTTCCGAAGGAGAGCGGCAATTACGATGTCCCAATTCGATCATGTAACGGTAGTGAAGCAAGCGAATATTTATTTTGAAGGGAAAGTTACGAGCCGCACCGTCGTATTCGCGGACGGCACGAAGAAGACGCTCGGCATCATGCTGCCGGGCGACTATGAGTTCGGTACGGATACGAAGGAGAT
>JAEZCJ010000193.1 GCA_023433615.1 Bacillota bacterium
TGATAGTGGGCGCTCCGAACGACAGCCCGTACGGCTGCGTTCATCCCTTGCGAATCGCCGCCGCTGGTGAGTACCGCAATTTTTTTGACTGCTGACATGGTAGTTCCTCCCTAATCGAATAACTTGCCAGATAAGACTATTGAGAATCGGGCTGGCTCGACTGCTGCTTGGCCCGGATCCATACGCTGTTCAGCCAGAAGAAGATCCGCGTCGCGGGACTCTTCCGCATCAGGACGCGCGATACTTCGCGAACGTCCGCTTGCATGCGCGCCTTAGGGTCCGACAGATAGAGCGCCATCAGACCTTCGATGATCATGCGATGGAAGCCTGCGGCCGGCAGCTGTTTCACGTCGGTTCGCGCACGCTCCACGATGACGCCGAAACGTCTCAGGAGCTCGTCCTTGTCGGTATAATAGCTGCAGAAGTTCAGATCGCCGCCGACGCGATCTTCCTCTTGGTCGATCAAGTAGTCCAGCATAATATGCAAGCTGCATACGTGCGGAAAATAGCCTTTCATCGTCCGCTCGGCCTCCGCTTCCGTCAAGCCGCCCCGGCAAGCCTCCAGGAACAGCATGAACATGCCGAGCGTCGAACCGGTAGCGGCCGCGAATTCGTTCCACTGCAGTCCGGGACACTGCTCCTTGTGGAGCTCCCACCAGGACTGAAGCGAATCGAGCCTGAGATCCTTGCGGATATGCTTGTACACTTGCAGATCGCCGTACAAGCCCACCAGATACGTGACATGCGGCTGCACCTTCGCGTAACCGGGCAGCTGCGCGACGCAAGCCTGGCAGGTGCGAACAAGCGACTGCAGGTAACCGCCATCCTCCCGTTCCGTTCGGAGCGCATAGTAGTCCGAGAGCGGCGCCGACGGGTCTACGGCATCCAGCATGGACTGATGCAGCAGGCGAAAATCTTCCGCCGACAGCGACGTGCTGCGGTCGCACAGATTGTCCAGGTAATCGCTGATTGTCTGCAGCGCCACGATCAGCGGAATCAGGATATGCCGGTCCTCGAGCCTCGCAGCCGCATAGACCGCGCCGCCCTCGCAATGGAACTGCTTGGAGGTCATGCTCGCGATCGCTTGGGCGCGAAGCTCCGGATCGGGTATCGCCTCTGCCTTCTTCCGCCATCTCGCCAGCTCGGCGTGGACATCGGGGAAGATATACTTATATAACCGATACATGAGCCTTACCGGTCCGCGCGGCATCGTGCGCGCTTCGATCGTCATCGCATTCAATAGTAGGCGCCTCCGGGTTTCGTCAGGAATGGCGCCGCGTTTCAATCTCTTGATTGATGCGGTACCAGATATGCAAATCGTTGATGCGGCTGGCTAGTTCGGCTATATCGGCATTCAGCCTGCAGGTCTCCTCGAAGTCTTCCACTTCGAATACGAGCGGCTGCAAGGCGTTGATCTGCCGCTCAAGCGCGATGACGCGATCCGGAATGGTCCCGCGTTCTTGCTCCCATCGCTCCAGGATCGCCATTCGATCCGCTGCCGAGTAATCCTCCCAATCCAGCTCCAGAATCGGAATTTCAATCCCCAATCGCTTGTCAAGCTTAAAAACATAATTCCCCATTGTAAACCTCCAACAAATAATGTACCATTTCAGCACATACAAATCCAGCGTCGGATTCGTGTATTTGCGGCCGAACTTACGGGAGTTGATCCAACATGAATGCTGCATCCGATACGACACAACGAGGATCCGTCAGCAGCACGGCCGGGAAGGAAGCCGCCGTCTTGCGCATCTATAGTTATGTATTCTATTCGACGATGGCCGTACTCGTCTCGTATTTTCCGCTATACTTTGCCGACCGGGGCTTCAGCGCTTCGCAGATCGGCCTCCTCTATGCTGCCGGCCCCGCGATCTCGATCGTCGCGAACCTCTTGACCGGCATGGCGAGCGACAAGTACCGCACCATCCGCAAGCTGCTGATCCTGCTCTTCGCCGGCCAGCTCATTATGCTCGCCGCGCTGCTGCAGGCCGAGTCGTTCGGCTTGGTCATCTTGGTCATGACCGCATTCTACTTCTTCCAGACACCGATCCAACCGCTTAGCGACAGCCTGACGCTGCTCTCCGTGTCGCATACGGGACGCAATTATCCTTCGATTCGCATTTTCGGCTCCATCGGCTTCGCGGTGTCCGCATATCTTATCGGCATGGTACTGAAGCAGCAGGGATCGGGCTTCACGGTCATGATCGCGATCGGACTCGTAGGCCTGTCGCTTGTGCTGGCTTGGCTGCTGCGCGACTACCAGGGCCGCTTCAGCGCCATGGACTTCTCCGGCTTCTTCGCGCTTGTGCGTCAGCCGCGCATCCTCTTCTTCTTCGGCACCGTGCTCGTCCTATCGATCAGCCATCGCATGTACGAGGGCTTCCTCGCATTGACGCTTCGCGAGATGGGCGCCAGCCAGCAGCTGGTCGGTACCGCATGGTTCACGAGCGCCGTAAGCGAGATTCCGATCCTGTTCTTGCTCGGCCGTTACGGGCATAAGCTGCGCGACTTGCCGCTCCTGGCGTTCGCGAGCCTCATGTACGCGACGCGTTACTACCTGATGTCCTACATCGAGGATCCGGTCTACGTCATCGGCCTCCAGCTGATGCATAGCGTCACGTTCGGCATCTTCTTCTCGACCGCGCTTCGCTACATGACGCATCTCATTCCGGACGAATACCGCGCGTCCGGACAAGCCCTGTACGCCATCGTCTGGGCCGGTATCGCCGGCGTAATTAGCGGAACAGCCGGCGGCGCATTCTTCCAAGCTTACGGCTACCAAGCGTTCTACTCGGTCGCTTCTCTCCTCGCGGCTGCAGCCTTTGCGGGCTTCGCCCTTATGACCGCTTGGGCGCGCAGGCGATAAATCGCTTTAAGTTTCATGCGAATTCTCCTATAATGAGTGGGAAAGGAAGGTTACTAACAGATGGACTATTCGAACTTCAAGCAAATCGTGCACGACCGCCGAAGCGTGCGCAAGTATCTCGACAAGCCGGTATCGACCGAGCAGATTCGCGAATTGATCGATTGCGCGCGCTATGCGCCGAGCGACACGAATTCGCAGACTTGGGAATTTATCGTGATCGTGAATAAGGACAAGATCCGCGCGATTGAAGACATGACCTGGCAGCAGCTGCACCTCCGGGCTGAAGCCGCCGAAGCGAAAGGACTATCCAAGGAAGCCCGCCTCCTGACCAAGTCATTCGGCCCTTACGCCACTGCATTCTCGGATGCGCCGGCCTTGATCGTCTGCCTGGCTACGCCTTACAATTCCAAATTCCGTGAACGCATCTTCGATCCGATCGCATTGGTTCCCGACGAAGTGTGGCGCGAAGAAGGCATTAAGAGCAGTTGTCTCGCGTCGCAGAACCTGATGCTCGCCGCGCATGCGATGGGACTCGCAACATGTCCGATGACCGGCCCTGTCCTGCTCGCCGAAGAACAGCTCAAGGAATACCTCGGCATCGACGCCGACCGCCAGATCAACATGGTTATCGCGCTCGGCCATCCAGCCGAACAGCCGGGCAAGCTCCCGCGCAAAGAAGTAGACGCGATATTAACAATTGTGGAGTAGTTAGGATAAAATAACGGTTTTACATCAACAATGGCCGCTTGTCAGCACCAAGAAGGTTGGACGATGGTAGAAAATGAGTAGCGCAGCGTAGGCAGACCTACGTGAGCAACGGAATTTTCGCCAGCGTTCAAGATTCGCCGTCGAGTAAGCTCCGTTAGCATCCGCATCGTGATCACAAGCGGCACGCTTGTCAGCG